>JBAUTA010000652.1:0-3632 GCA_049581985.1 Kovacikia sp. | reverse complement strand
GAAATTAGTCAAGTCCAATGCGCCCCAGGGTTAAATCTGGTGTGAAAGTTAGGTTCTGATCACGGCCCTAGCCTCGAAACGCAAGCAGGATTTCTTTGGAGGGGGTTTGGGGTGGATTTGCCTTGACCCAGACTTGTGCATACACGGTAGCCTTAAAAAGGGGGATTCTAAAGCTAGTTCCTGCCTTTTAAGAAAGGCCAGGGGGATTGCTAAGGCTTGATACTATAGCCCATCCCTTTTCAAACAGCCTCTAAGCCCCTCCTGCTTATCGCGTTTATTTTGTTCCCATTCCTAAGGATGTATGCCAGGAATATTCAATCGAATTCGATAGAGGCTGGTTTGTGCGGCTAAATAGAGCGTTTTGCCATCTTCGTCGCCCCAGGCAAAGTTATGGGGATGTTCAGGCCCAATGATCGTTCCCAGATGCTTTCCTTGGGGGGATAGGATCCACAATCCGCCAGGACCAGAAACATAAACATTGCCCTGGCGATCGACTTTAATGCCATCGATCGCATCCTCTCCCGGTGCCTTGGTCATGTCATAGAACACGGTGCCATTAGCTAAACTGCAATCGGGATTGACCTCGTACCGCATCACGACTTTATGCTTTTCATCCCAATCCCCGACATACAAATATTTCTCATCCGGTGAGAAAGCGATGCCGTTAGGACCACTCAACTCTTTCGACAGCAATTTGAGTTTGCCATTGTTTAAACAATAAACTCCGCTATAGGTTAATTCCTTGCGAGCATCCTCAAATACCTTAGGGAGTCCGAAGGGCGGATCGGTAAAGAACAGGGCACCGTCCGATCGATACACCAAATCATTCGGACTGTTCAGACGTTTTCCTTCATAGTTATCGGCTAAAACAGTTAATACCCCGTTCTTTTCCAATCGAGTCACCCGCCGATTTCCGTGCTCGTTGATGGTCAAGCGACCTTCCCGATCGATCGTGAGTCCATTCGAACCCGGTTGTTTATATTCACCAATATCTACTCCTGCATAACCGCTTTTGGTACGAAAAATAGAAACCTGCCCATCCGGTGACCAGCGGTAAATGGTGTTGGCATTTGGATCGCTGAACAGCAGGTAGCCACCCTCTTTAACCCAAACGGGACCTTCTGTGAATTGGAAGCCACTCGCCAGTTTCTCAATTTTGGCAGTTGGGGGGACGATCGCATCCAGGGCTGGATCACGTCTGTCAACCCTACCCTCTGCATTCCCCTGAATTTTGCCAATCACAGCGGGTTTATAAAAATCCAGGGTTGCCGATCGAATCCAAATGAAATTTTCCGGTGGGTTGGAGAGAGGCCCATTCGCCCCAAACACAGCCAGTTGAAACTGTTGCCCTGGTTGGACGTTGCGTGCCACTAAGACGCGATTGGGAGCGTTATAGCCCTTAATCAGGGAACCGCCTGTCTGCCCTAACACCAATGGCAACTGCCCGTTGACCCAGATCTCAGCGTAATCATCCACCACAATTTCAAATACAACATCGGCTCCCGTAGGGTCAAAATTGCCGACTTTTGGCGGAATGGTCAAATTGAGGCGATACCAGTTAAAACAAAGTTTTCCTGAACAACGACGCTGATCCAGCGTTTCAGAGGCGATCGTTGCCCAGCTAGAATCATCAAAGTTTGTTGCCCCTGCCCGTGGGGTAATATCGTAGGTTTTGTTGGGCGGACCCGATGCTTTGCGATCTGGCCCTGGACTATGAAATCCAACTTGCGTAATCTTGGCATCGCTGTAACGCCATTGTCCCCGAATTAATCGGGTTCCTTCAGAGGTTGCCAGGTTAATCACCGCTTGAGGATTGGCCGCAGGTACATCTGAGGTGGTCTGTGCTGCGGCTCTGACCGCTTGCAGTGCCAGAACCGTAAGGGTGGAAAAAATGAGAAATGGAATTCGATGTTTCATGACTAACCTCCAGCCATAAAGCTTGAGAAGGGGAATAGAAAATATCGCGATCCGATTTGGAACCTGAAGGACTTTGCCAGCAGGGAAAGGCTTTCACAACGTCCTCTGTTGATAGCCGTAGCCCTACGGGTTAGGGCGGGGTGCAGGGGTGGAACTTCTGGCTGGGGGCCACTCCCCCCTTATGGTGATCTGGTGTCTGTCACGGGTTTAAGCGATCGCTAATCCCTCAGAACTAATCCCTAGGAACCAGCGGCTACCTGAGCGCGTTTGCTCCTGCGATCGCAATTTCCTCGTCCTGTTGGGCACTGGATGCACCACTGACGCCGATCGCGCCGATGACTTGACCATTGACTTCAATCAGCACGCCCCCTTGCAGCGGTGTAAAATCTGGCATGGCTACCAGTGAGGTGCGCCCATTTTTGATCGCATCTTCAAAAAACTTGGTCGGATGTTTGAAAATTGCAGCAGTCCGGGCTTTACCGATGGAGACATTGGCAGCCGCTCCAAAGGTGTTGTCTAACCGTTCTAGTGCCACTAAGTTACCGCCATCATCCACAACGGCGATCGCCCCGCCTGGTGAATTCTTTTGTTGGGCCGCTGCTCTGGCCGCTGCAATCACAGTTCTAGCTCCTGCCAGAGTTAATGCCTTTTTATTGACAACCTGAGCTTGGGCAACAACAGATACTTCACTGGCAGCCATAACTTGAGCGGGAATATGGGGAGCCACTGTAGAGAACACCAGGGCCACGACTACGCGATGAATCAGGACTTTCATGATGACTACTCCTATACTAAATGCTTGAAAAGCCTGGAAAGCCTGGCTTCTGATACCGATTTAAATTGAATTTAGGCCAGATGATTTCCTGAAAGGCTGATTCGCAAGAGCTTTCACAATCTTCAATCGCTAATCTTCAATCTAAAATGGGATGGGAATCCAAACTCACAGATTAAAGTCCTCAATCGGATTAGCGCTCTGGCGTGATTGTGACGCGCATAACCTGCTTTGTTTTGGTATAAGCAGCTTGAACGTTTACCCCTTGAACTGTGCTATTTTCATCGACCCCGGTATCAGGAGACTTTTGGCGTGGACCCTGATTAGGTCCAATCCCAGGTTCTTCGTCCACTTCCGTTCCGGCATCCCAGAGGCTAATTTTGGACGTGACATCCCCCTGAACTGGTTTACCATTTGCATCAAATAGGGCAATTCCTGTTTTTGGCGCGTAATACCAATCATTGGATTGCCCAAACATGGTAACAAGCGACAATTTTTGTCCTGGAGATGCTGTTACTGTAAACTCAAATGCCTGTCCTGGACGAATTCCACCCACCTTTGTTGCTCCTACTGCGGTATTGAAGATGCCGCTGGATTGCACGCCTTTTTGACTTTGCAAGGATTTGGCAAGTTTGGAGGGGTTGCCATCTTCGGCGATCGCTTCAATTCCCTGCCCCCGATCTTTCTGCCCCACGGTGAAGAGGGGATCGTTACTGCTGGAAACCAGCCAAATGCCAGGTGAGAAATCCAGGGTCCATCTGGTGCCATTGGAGGCAGTAAATTCATCCTGAGCAGAAATGTTTTCAATCCGCACTTTGAAGCGAGTCGGCTGGGCTTGAGCCGTCTGTAGTTCTCGTTGCTGCTGGATTACATAGTCAACCAGGTTAAGCGGCGAGTCAGCCCGGTAGGGGGTTGCCTGCGAAGCACTGCCAAAGCCCTGCGC
>JBAUTA010000651.1:0-1670 GCA_049581985.1 Kovacikia sp. | reverse complement strand
GCGATCGGTCAGGTCTGTAATAAACGCCTTCACCTGGTACGGCTCACTGAATGCCACTGGTTCTTTAGTCAATTCCTCCTGAATATCAAAGCCCTTGGGCATCATCAAGCCCTGCCGCACATTGCCCTGATCGTCGGTGTAGTTGATCAGCTTGCCGTTGGGATACTTCTCAAACGCCTTGATCAGATTCCCAGTGAAAATTTGGCGGTTAATCCGTCCGGCGGCTTGCTGTTTGTCGAACAGGCTATACACATCATTGCCAAACCAGTCTTGCTCCTGCACATTCGCGATCACCGCTCCCTCCCGACCCGAGTTGAACTTGGACAGAGGAACAATAATTTGACGGGCGGAATCGGCAACCAGGATGCGAATCTTCCAGCGATTTGGGGCAGCCGGACTGCCAGAGCGTTGCTTCTGGTCAATCCCTGCGACAACCCCATAGAAGATATTCTTGCTGGTGGGCGTCACCAACCGGACAGGAGTTCCGGGAGAATATTCGTCCAGGACTCGATGCACCTGGCGCAGTTGCTTATCCAGCTTTTCGTTAAATTTGGCAATTCCCGCTTCCTCCTGTTTTTGAGCGACAATTTCCTGGCGGTATTGCTCGGTTGTAGCGTTGAGTTGGGCGATCGCGGTTGCCATACTCTGTTGGGCTAGAGCCTCCACCGTATCCCAGTCATGGTCAGCCAGAGTTTTGACTGTCTCTAACCCCAGTTCTTCCCGTACCGCATTCACCACCTGAAGCTGAGTCAGGGGCTTGGTCTGACTTTTGGCATCCACCACTTCCAGAAACACCGCACCCGTAAACTCACTCTGGATATGACTTTCATCGGGAATCGCTTCCATCCGAGCCAGCAGTTTCGCATCCAGATCCAGCTGATCGGCTTCCAGGATGTTTTCTCCCATGGCCCGCGCCTGGTCTACCAACTCCCGGTACTCGGATTCAATCAGGTCATAGACGGTTTCCTGCTCGGCGATCGGCAACAATGGAATCCGTCCCGTCACCTTCTTGATCAGGGCAATCTCCGAGGCATCGTTTTCTGCCTGAGCGGTGGGAAAATCTAGGCGGGCGTTGAGTTCCGGGTCATCGCTGAGTAACTCTGCCACCACCTGCTCCCCATAGGGATTCATGAAATCCACCACCGTGTTGAGGGAAATATCGGTTTCCCTGGCCGCCGTTGTGTTGGCATTGAGGGTAGCCATTTTGCGGCAGAGAATGGCACCGGGACGCTTTTCTGCCGGGATGTCGCCCATCAGTAGGCTGTAGCTGGGCAACACGACCTGTCCGGTGCGATGAATCCGGCCCAGCATCTGCATGAACACATTGATGTCCCGCTCAGCCTGGGCCACAATTATGTGCCGGGGACGCTGGTCAGCAAACTTTTCGGAGGCGTGTAGGGAAATCCCGGTTGAACCGGAACAGTTGAGCAAGATCACGTCCACATCTCCCGCATTGAAGCGAGCTACGGCATCAATTTTGGCTCTGGCGGTGGTTTCCTGGTCCGGACGGACTTTGTAGGTCATGGCACCATCGGCAGCATACTCGATGCCAGCTTTGCGCCCGGTGACTTCGGCAATCCGGTAGCCAGCCCGTTCCAGTTGCTGCTCAATATAGTCGATCGGGCTGATGACGATCGCTTCAACTTGCAGGACGCACAACCCGAAGTAGT
>JBAUTA010000650.1:0-1606 GCA_049581985.1 Kovacikia sp. | reverse complement strand
GCTGTATTCCACACCAACCAGCAAGCTGCTGATTTACAACGATGGCTCGTACTTTACAACCTTCAAAGGAATCCACCTCAATCTTTGCCTCTATCCACGCCTTTATTGTCTTTGCGTCAAACAACTGATGTTCTATTAAATGTTCTCTAATCTGTTGTTTGTTCAGCAATAGCATAAACTCTTCGGGGTTCACTTCATCGAATTTTATATAAGTAGATCAGGCTTGAAAAGTTCAGGTGTGTAAAGTTAGATAAAGGCATCGATTTCAACGGGTTGGAGGGACAGACTATGGGCGCACGCCTACGCGTGTTTCTCAATGCTGCCGAAGAGCGCACCTTGTTCGAGTTACGTACCGCAACAACGGTTCCTCAACGGGTGAAAGACCGAGCCGAAGTGGTGCGGTTGAGTCATCAAGGGATGTATGTGGAAAAAATCGCCGCCTTGTTCCATTGGCATGAGCGAACTGTACGAGAAACCTTGCAGCGTTGGCAAGTCAAGGGATTAGGTGGACTGTGGGATGCTCCCCGACCAGGAGCCAAACGACGGTGGCAACCGGAAGACATGGAGTACTTGGAAGCGTGGTTACGGGCAGACCCGCACACCTACAATAGTCAGCAACTGGCCCAAAACTTAGCCAGTGAGCGCAACGTGGAGTTAAGTGCCGACCACCTGCGACAGGTGCTCAAAAAAAGGGGGTGATTTGGAAGCGCACACGCCACAGTCACCGAGGCAAGCAAGACCCGGTTGAGAAAGCGAAGAAACTGGCGGATTTGGAGATGCTGCAATGGGCCGCGGCAGTCGGCGAAATAGACTTGTTTTATCTTGATGAATCTGGGGTTTCGTTGTGGATGCCCGTCGAGTACAGTTATTTCTTCATAGGGGAACAAAAGCGGATGCAGCAAACTTCGCGTCAGGGCAAGCGGATTAGCATTTTGGGATTGTTCCAACCGTTGGTGAGTTTCGTCTATGGCTTGGTGGTGGGCAGTTTCGATGGCACTCGCTACATCACGATGATGGACGAACAGGCCCGACAAGCCAAACTCCAGTTTGAACAAACGGGCAAGATGCGGGTGATTGTCCAAGATAATAGTCCCACTCATACCAGTAAACAGGTCCAGGCGAAATGGGCAGAGTGGGAAACTTGTGGGCTGTATTGCTTTTTCTTGCCGAAATACTGCTCCGAACTCAATCCGATTGAAATCGAGTGGCATCAGTTAAAAACTCACGAATTGCGAGGGCACATGTATGAGCATGAACTGGACTTAGCGTATGCCGTTATTGATGGGATTGATGCCAGAGCGCAAGCCGGAGGGTATCAAGCGGAACGATTCCGATTCCCCTCGAAATTAGCTCGTTCATGAACCGTTACATATCTCAGCTTTTTAACCCTTAGCTACTTAATCAACGAATTGTTGGAGCTGATGCTCTTGAGGGGCAACATTTCTACGAGAAACAGCAAACGAGAGTGACCCCTAGCCAGTCTGGTGTTAATAGCTTGGCAAATCGGGCCAAGGCCAACCAGTTCTGACAATTTTGCTATTACATATTATCGACTCAACTCGCTCCCAAACCCCCTGGTTCATAGACTAATCGTGAACTCTAGGGT
>JBAUTA010000649.1:0-4624 GCA_049581985.1 Kovacikia sp. | reverse complement strand
GCACAGGGTCAAGCTGAGCAGAAACAGAGCTGTCAGAACGCAACGGGAAAGGGGGCGATCGGAGAGACGGGGCATTCCTCAGGTTCTCCAGATTGAATTATGTCATCCAAGACCCTCCACACTGTCTATCTGCCCTGACCCTGACGATGCAAGCAGATGATCAGTCCGCATCCTGTCTTGAATTGAGTAGCAAACGTATGAGAGCTTACAGTCTGAAACCATAGACAATTACTTCAGTAAGAATTTAACCACAAGTTGATCTATTTCCCTTCGAATCAAGTTTTAACTTTTATCTCTGGCTCCCCAGGTTGCTACAGATTCGGCAGAGAAGAGGGCAGGATCATGCCGATTCCCAGATCATCCCCAGATTAAACGCTGCCGTTAAGTTGACAGAAATAGCCCGTGAAAGCTCAAACCGCATTCCCGATCGGATGGCGATAACCTAATGGCACCCAGCTACTAATACGGATTTTCCTTGAATTGAGGCCGATGATTCCCTGAAATGCTTATTTGTAAGGTTTTCACAAGCTTGAGTCGCCAATCTTCAATCTAAAATCATGGTATTAAATGGGCACAGGCAGAAGAAATGAAGGGATGATGGAAGGACTGAGGAGGATGGGGAGCATAGGGATGGGGAAGATAGAAAGCATGGGGAAGAAACCTAATTACCCATTGCCCATTGCCGATCGCCGATCGCCAGTTGCCCAGGTTCACACGTTCCTGCAAAGGTTCTTGCAAAGGTTCCTGCAAAGTGGGCTTTTACCATGGCTGCTGCCGACATTGGTCCTTATCCCCTGGTTGCTTCAGGGATGCCATCCAGCCGATTTTAGAAGCCGTGCGGCCCAGGGCTCCCAACTGGTAATTAGTACAATTACTGACCCTAACACCTTTAACTTTGCCAACAAGCAAACCTTTCCCAGCGTTTTCCTGTTTACCTATGAAGGATTGACGAGTGAGAATGGGGTAACTGGAGAAATTGAACCTGCCCTGGCCGAGTCCTGGAAGATTTCGGAGGATCATCAACACGTCATATTTAAGTTACGCCCTGGCCTGAAATGGTCCGATGGGGAGCCCCTCACGGCTGATGATGTGGTCTTCACCTACATGGACATTGTGGCAAATCCTGAGGTTTCTAGCGATGCGAAGGAAGGGATTCAGATTGGTTCCAACAAAACATTTCCCATAGTCCGTAAGCTAGATGATCTGACGGTGGAGTTCATTCTGCCCGAACCCTTTGCGCCTCTGTTGCGGGCAACGGCTGGTCCCGATGGCATTTTAATCCAGCCCAAACACGCTCTGGAAAGCACGCTAAAAACAAAAGGATCCGATGGAAATCTGAAATTTATTTCTACCTGGGGAACGGACACAGACCCAACCAAAGTAATCGTCAATGGCCCCTTTTTGATGGAAAGCTATACCGCAGGACAACGGTTGGTTTTCCAGCGCAATCCCTATTACTGGCGTCGAGATGCCCAAGGAAACCCGCTTCCCTACGTCGATCGCATTGTCTGGCAAGTGGTTGAAAACCTGGATACCCAATTGCTCAAATTTCGCTCTGGTGATCTGGATGTCATTGGGGATGTCCGCCCCCTGCGCCCGGAGTATGTGTCCTTGTTAAAGCGGGAGGAAAAACGGGGAAACTTCCGGGTTTACGATGGCGGCCCCTGGTCGGGGATACTATACCTGAATTTCAACCTGAATAAAGCTAAAACTAAGGCTGGAAAACCTATTGTTAATCCGGTTAAATCCCGCTGGTTCAATACATTGGAGTTCCGGCAGGCAGTTGCCTATGCGATCGATCGCCAAAAGATCAACAACAATCTGTTTCGCGGCTTAGGCATCATCCAAAACTCACCCATCTCAGTCCAAAGTCCCTACTTTGTCGAAAAAGGGCTGAAGGTGTATGACTACAACCCCGACAAAGCTAGGGAGCTGCTGAAACAGGCAGGGTTTAAGTACAATACCCAGGGACAACTACTGGATTCGGCAGGAAACCGGGTTCGCTTTACCCTCCTGACCAATTCTAATAATTTGGTCCGGGTGGCCATCGGGGCACAGGTCAAACAAGACCTGGCCAATATTGGGATGCAGGTTGACTACACACCGATTAACTTCAACGTCTTGATGGACAAAATCTCCAGTTCACGGGATTGGGATGCCCACATGATTGGCTTTACGGGGGGAATTGAGCCCCATGCCGCGTCTAACCTGTGGATGTCGAGTGGCGCTTCCCACTCTTTTAATCTGAAACAGCAGCCGGGTCAGCCGCCACTTCAAGGATGGGAAGTGTCTGAAACCGAGAAAGAAATCGATCGCCTGTTCATCGCTGGGGCACGAGAGCTAGACGAAACCAAGCGCAAAGCAATCTATGCCCAGTTTCAAAAACTGGTGCAAGCCCAACTGCCTGTAATTTATTTAGTCAACGATCGGGCCTTGATTGCCGCCCGTAATCGCGTTGAAGGGCTTAAATATACAGGGTTACCTAGTTGGGGGTTGTGGAATATTCAGGAACTAAAGATAAAGGATGGGGAATAAAGGCTTTATAGCCCTTTTCAAGGGTGTGAGGCATAGTGAGGCGCTTAGCGCCTCACTATGCCTCACATTTCTGTACTTCACCCAAGTGCAAACCGCTCTAGAGAGGACCAAGCGATAACTGATCCAGGGTCATCCTGGGCAGAACCCAGGGCCGCGAAGCATCTTCAGGTTGGCGAGGAATCGGGAGGCTTCACGAGGTGGCGCTTTACTCAGAATGACCGGATCAATCGTTCCTGGGAGTTCTCTTATGCCAATTACCCAATTTAAAGAATAAAGCTTGCATCTGGGGGTGGGGGGCGAAGCCCCTAAGTAGAGGTTCCACCCCTTTACCCCTTTCAAAACTTTATTTTTGTTGTACTAGCAGGGAACTCTGAAGCGGAAATGCAGCTTTGATAATCCCGGAGATAGCAGAAAAACCTGCAAAGCATGAGCCACCACTTACGATCTTGCGTAGAAATCTCAAGCTTTATTGAATATTTGCATCTGTTCCCACAAAAATCGTCAATCTCTCAGTGTTTGTGCGGGTTATTCAAAAGCTTAGAAGAAAAGGTTCCGTGTTTGCGACGGTTCTTCTTAGGGGGGGGCTGTCTATTCTATATTTGGAAGCCAATTCCCCTATAACGCCCTCTTATAGGGAAGGGGAGGCAAACCAAATCCATTTCGTCCGTATATAAGGGAATAAAGCAATGGCTGTCGAAAAAGTAAACTCTTCCTCTAGCTTGGCTGAAGTAATCGATCGCATTTTGGACAAAGGTATCGTTGTTGATGCTTGGGTTCGTGTTTCTTTGGTTGGTATCGAATTGCTTTCAATCGAAGCTCGTGTTGTGATTGCATCCGTAGAAACCTACCTGAAGTATGCCGAGGCTGTTGGTCTAACCGCCCAAGCGGCTGTTCCTGCTGCCTAGCAGATGCTTGACTGGGAAACCAATGATACCAGGTTTCCCAGTTTCCTTGTCTTAAAGGTCTAGTCTGGTTTCCAACGTGGAGAGGATTTTCAAGATGTCTCTAAAAGATTCCTGGCAACAGCAACGCCAGGAGCGTCAACAAGAAATCATTCAACGTCAACAGTCGATGCAATTAGCGCTTGAAACTGCCAGGCAGGAGCGTCAGATTCAAGCAGCTCAATTGCGGGATGACCTGAGTTTGTTCCGTGAAACGATCGCTTCTGAAGACAAGGTTCGCCGGATCAACTTTCAACAAGTTCAGTTGGAACTTCAGCAGTTTTGCTCAAGATTACGAATTGAAACCCATACGCTCTTAAAAACTGCTAACGATCGTCGCCAGATTCAGGCTCAGGAAGTTGCCCAGCAATTAAATGCATTTGTTCAAGCCCTCAAACAGGAAACCGCAGATCTGCTGACCATGACAGCAGCAGAGCGGCAAGTAATGGCGCAGCAGTTGGAGCAAGAACTCTCTGCCTTTATAGAAGCGTTGCGTTCCGATGTTCAAAGCTATTTGTGGGAGATGGAAACGATCCGCAAAAGCCGGGCAGAAAAATTGCACCAGAAATTATTCCAAAGCCGGATCGATCGCGAAGCAGAAATGAAACAGATCTTCTACCATCTGGCAGAGTTCCGGGCAGAACTGCAACAGTTTTGTGCCGAACTTCGCCATGAGGTGTGGGGCAGTGATGCGCTTGCTCCGGCAAAAGCTGGCTTAACTAAAGCTCCGGTAACAACTCCAACCCCTAAGACTAGCCCCAAACCCGTCGCCAAAGGATTTGCTCCAGCAAAAACGGTGATTCCGGCAACCCCCGTTGGCGCATTTCAGCAAGGTAATTCAGTAGCCGTCGCACCTGTTAAGGAGATTAAACCTGCTCAGACAGACACGATCGCCTACGAAAAAGAAGTCTACAACTACATCCATCAGACTCAAGGCGCACGGCTAACGCAAATTGAAACTGCTTTAGGAATCAATCGGTTTCAAGCGGTCGATGCCCTGCGATCGCTGATCAAAAAAGGACTGATTACCCAACGCGATCGACTCTACATCGCTCATGAAGATCTGGTTCATGCCTAGTGTTGCATGGGGGAGTGGGGGCTTCGCCCCTCTACTTCCCTCCAAAACTTTCGTTTTGGTCTACTAGTAG
>JBAUTA010000648.1:0-2390 GCA_049581985.1 Kovacikia sp. | reverse complement strand
GTGAAAGAGTGAAGGAGAGGGTGAGAGGGTGAAGGGGACGGAGAACGGGGGATAGAGGATAGGGGATGGACGATGGAGCCTTGCTGTCATCGGTCGCTTACCTTAAATGAATCCCACATCAAGATATAAATCATAAGATTAAGCATTTTGTAACTCTTGTGTCATCTTATGTGATCTCCGAAAGAACCGAATTTAGATTGGCTATGGTTGAGCTTAGAAAGGAAGCGGAATGAATGCTTCCTTTTTTGTATATTCCTAAACCCATTTTGGAAGAGGTTGAATGTCTCCCCTAATGTTGCGCCAACTCTGGTCACTGGTGGAAGCGACCCAATCTCAGGTTCTGCTTAATCTGGACGATGGCACCCTGGTGCAGTGGTTGCTCAAACAGCTAACCACTCAGCGATCGCTCAACGGCGACGAAGCAGTGATCTTCAGTAGCTACATCCACTCCAGGCTCCCTCTGATTCGTGACCTGGCAAGAAGTCGAGCCGTCGTTCATTCTTATTTATCGACGGAACCAGTATCCCACTAGCAAAATTCCCACTAGCAAAATTATCTCGACTCTCTGTTGGGCAAGGTCTTTGCTAGCCGAGGCATAATAACTCAGCCAGCACCCCCCGGTCTTTTTCATTCAGTTGTAGTCGCCCGCTTTCGATATCACGAATCCAGCTTTGACTCTTACCCAGTTTATCTGCCAGCACTCTCTGACTCAATTGGAGGCTTTTTCTAGCAGCGGCAATTTGCTGCCCTGAAGGAGACGATTTAGAATGGGTCTGTTTGCGTTGTTTTGGCGATTTCTTTGCTGATTTGGGCGACTGTTGCGCCCAATCTGCCGGCAACTCAAAGCTTAGTAAGCGGGCATGCATCAGCCGATGCCACTTATTACGGGGGGCGGCATCCGTCAATCGATTGTCCTGACTCCCATCGTTTGTCCAAAACTCTAACGCCTCTTCGGCATCCTCTGGTAAGTCTGCTAGTTTGACCCATAGAGGTCGGATTTCAAGGGGATAGGTCGATGGATCAAAGATCGGCTTGCAATGGTTGCGGTTGAGTACTTCGAGATCGCTCTCAAACGATCGCATTAAGCGTTTTCGCTCTTCTCTGTGGGAGGAGGCTTTGAGCAGTCGTTCTTCTCCATACGCAATCCGCATCAAGGTTTGTACGGTGATCCGTTGTTCACTGCCCATACGCGCTTTAAATAGGAGCCACAGCATGATCCGGGCAACTCCTTCGTGCTGCTGCCAGAGGCTCATCACATGCATCAACAGCGATTTTGGCAAAGTGCCGTATTGATAAAATGTGGCTCCTTCCGGGGAACCCTGGCGGTTGAGAAAGAACTGTGCCCACTGCCCCGCTTGAACCGTAAAAGTCAGTCCGGTCAGGTGCTTACAGCCTAGATCATCCTCTTGAAAGTGATGCTGAGTATTGACCAGATGCCACAGGTGACTTTGAGGAATCGTAATCTTTCTGAACCTACCCTGGGGTGACCAGTCTACAGTCACGAGTAGTTTACAGGGTTGCTCAACGAGATCTTTGATTAAGGTTAGTTTTGCTAATTTACTGAGGTCTTTGCGCTTGCCTAACCCCAGATAGTCAGAAATATCTTGATCGCTGAGCGTAAACGTCTGCTCCCAGGGGCGCTCCAGGGAGGTGGCATAAGCGGCATAAATTAAATGCAGGCACGCTGACCGTATATCCCAGGAGGCGATCGCTGCTTGAGCCGCTTCTACTTTCAGAACCGTTGGTGAATCTGGAGTGCAGGTGTTTGTAAGGCAAAGCGTTACTTCTCCTCTGCCGCCACTGACCTGCCGCCGATGACAAAGATAGCCAGATTCATCAAGCTGCCAGGGCAAAGATTGCCGCTGTGCCAGGACATTGCAAGCTTCCCAAACGACGATCGCAGAGGCAAATGAATGGGTTTTGCCGTTAGGAAAGAGTCTGGGACTCGTATGGACTTTAGTATCCACCTTGCATCGACCCTTCTTTGCCTGCAATGGCATGGGAACATCATTTAAACAGATTGAAGTACATAACGGTTGTTCATAAAATCCCTCACAGTTGTTGCATAGCATTGGATCGATCCACAACCTGTCACCGTCCTGTTTAATTGCACCTACGGGACACAGGGGTAAACAGTCATTACATTGGGTGCAAAGGCTAGTTATGGTGTAAGCCATAGTTTTGCGTGATTACCTCAAAGTGAACGGTGAGCTTAAAATCTCATGACCAATCTTTCGTAGGGTCGGATTTAGCAAAACCTGACTAGTCTGACCTGGATAGCACAGCCAAAACCCGCTCCTACTATGGAATTTGTAATATGGGTTTGATCGATTAATGAACGGGTGTTGTAACTCAAAATGGGGTGACGATAGGATGAGTTTCTCGCTTAC
>JBAUTA010000647.1:0-3605 GCA_049581985.1 Kovacikia sp. | reverse complement strand
GAGAAATTGTGCGGTTATATTAGCCTCATCACGATCGCTGGCAGGATCATTTTCAGTTAGAAGAGGGTGAAATTCTGCCGTTGACTGCGATCGGACGAGTAACGGTGCGATTGTTACAGATGAGCCGTCCTGAACGCGTAAAAGAAAGAAAGTTGCTGTTGCAAGCAAATGCGTTGAGTGTACCTGAACCCGACACGGATGCCTAACTGGATCACCTCTTTACTAAAACCGCGATCGCTTCCCAAAATAGAACCACGATAGCCATTTCTTCCATCTTGAGATCGCCCGGTCAAACTGTAGAAATTCTCTCAACTCAAAAAGGTGCATTACATTTCGTTAATGCGCTTTACAGGATTGCCGATCGTGCTGATCGCATTGGGGCAAGGGGCCAGTAATTGCATGTTTGGAAGATGAAGATGCGGAAAGGAGTAAAATGCCTTAGAAGGAGAATAGTCTGAATAAACTGCAATGAATGCAACGGAAATTGTGAATTACCTTGCTTTTTCCGATTTTGAGCAAGCGATTGAAGTGACGCGTGAGTTTAATTCGTTGCCTAAGCGTCCGGGAGTTTACGCAGTGCGTCACCGTGTCCGAGGCGTTCTATATATCGGCAAGACAAATAATTTAGCCTCTCGTTTTAACGGTGGACACAAAGCCTTTTTGTGGGCATGGCTCGATGTATATCCTCCTGCGGATGTGAAAATCATTTTTTACACACTGGATCGGTGGGGGAATTCAGTTTTATTATCGGAAGTGGAGGCTGTCCTTCTGAGAGCAACAGAACCTCCTTACAACGCTCAGATCCCAATGGAGTAGATGGACGATGAAAGAAACCAAGGACTATGAGCAACTCTCGTCTGCGGCGGGACAAATTATTTTGGAACAGTTACCAGTCCGAATCAAAAGTGCCATCCTTGCGCGTGCTGCCGAAATTGATTATCCCGTTGAAGCGGTAATTGAAATGGCGATCGCAGGCTATCTTGATCCTCATGCGATCGGCTTTGTGGATTGTAAGCCTGATCGTAGAGCTTGAAATTATCCACTCAAACGCTCGCCCCTTGATTTGCTCGCCTCTTCACTAGAACTGCGATCGCCCCCTTCCCAATTTCCCAAACCGCTATCGTGCCTCAGCTTGTGACCCGCGATCGCTTCTTCACTGAAACCAGGATCGCTCCCCAAACCAGAACTGCGATCACCCATCTTCTCAAGTTGCGCTCGCTCTGCCAAACTGTAGAAAGATACTGAAGAGTGGAAGTGAGGATGCCAGATGATTTGTCCACCGATCCGGACTTGAGGAAATTACTTCAAGAGTACACGGATACCGAGAGTTTTGAGCTACAGCAATACCTTTTAGAATGGGAAGCAGGAACTTACAGTAGTGTGTCACAAAGTGTTCTTCATCATGCTGAAAGAAAAGGTCTTGACCCACTCATATATCTCCGCAAGGCACACAATTTCAATAGGAGGGGCGCTAGAAGAGTTCCTAAGTCAGGTTATCGGTCGGATGGTTCAGCAGTTTATCGGAAAGCAAACGAGTTTTTGATTGTACGCCCTGACCAGTATGGCATTGAGAAAATTGTGACTTACGGCATCAATGAGGAGTAAAGCAGATGGCGCAAAATCAAGACCAGTTAAAGGGACAGCGAGAATACATTATCCAGCTTTTGCAGCAGTTGACGGCTGAATACCGAATGCTGGAATCAGAAATGAAGCAAATTGCTAAACAATATCCTGGCTCAGATGAGAAATTTGCGTTTTTAGAGGAGTTTGAGTTGCTGATCGTTAGCATTTCTGGCTATGCCAAACAAATTCAGGCGATTGGAAGTGTTAAACACATCGATTCTGCGATCGCCCATCTGCATCAGCTACAAGTCTTTGCTAATGGCACGATCGCTCAGTTTTATGCAGAAGCAAGATGGCACTATCCTAAAATGCAGAGCTATCTGCAAATGCTGGACTATTTGCGGTTACTCATGTTGGAATACTTGCAAATACAACGAACGATGCAGCTAATTTCTGCCTAGTTGAGACGATCGCCCTGCGTTCCATCCTGCGATCGCCCCTTGTCCAAAACCAGGATCGCTCCCCAAAACAGAAATGCGATCGCCCTTCCCGATTTCCCAAACTGCGATCACCCCTCAGCTTGTTACCCTGCGATCGCCTTTTCACTGAAACCGCGATCGCTCTCTACAACAGATCGCCCCTCGCGTAGGATGCGTTAGTGCCAACGTAACGCATCAATTCCATCTATCAACCCCTCACACATCCCAAATCCCCAATGGTGCTTCTGGTTCCCCAAACTGACCCCAATCGGGTGAATAAATCCCTTGCACAACAAACCGATGAAAGCTGGAATATTTCCATTCCCCAGGCATTCGACATAATCCATGCCGCACTGGGTTGTAATGAATGTAATCACAATGCTGAGTCAAGTCTTTCTCATCACGAATCCAATGTTCCCAGAAGCGCCTCTGCCAAAGGTTTCCTTCTTGTCGCTTGTGGCGAGATTGGCTTAATTTGGTATCCAGATGTAATTTACTAGCTGCCTGTTTGGTGACATAGGATTTAATCAACCGCCAACGGGTGGCATAGTCGCTATCTCCTACAGGTAGCGTCCAGATGCAATGGAGATGGTTGGGGAGCAAAACCATTGCTTCGATGACAAAGGGATGCTTCTGACGGATGTGGGTGATGGCGGCGCGTAGGGTAGCGCGGGCAATGTCAGTGCAGAGCCAGGGTCGGCGTTGATGGGTGACTTGGGTAAAGAAGTAGGTGCCGCCTGCAAGGGTGTGCCTGCGATAGTTAGTCATGGGAAATGGAAAGTAGCATCATTGCTGGTGTTCCCAATGGGTTGAGCTTAGATCCTTACAAAAATAACTTGAGTAACTTCCGAAACGCTTTGCCTACTGTATAAGGTGCCTACTGTATAAGGCTTACACGGTTTCGGTAATGCAATTTAAATTTGTAAGGATCCTTAGCGTAGCCGGAATCTTTAGGGGGCCTCGAAAAATAAATTTATCGGTGGCTGAAACCCTTGAAATCTCGCGGGCGATTCTCAATAAAGTGGCACCCTACAATGGGAACCTTTGCTGCCCACAGATTGAGAATACCTGGAGAACCAAAAACATGATTTCACGCGGCAGGCTTAGAAACCCTGTGTACTCTTTATCACTAGCGGCAACCTGGGAGGAATCTGAGCTTTGTAGATCTCATTGCCACATCCAGCAAACTCTTCTCTGCTACAGCAGAGTTGTCGAACTGTCAGTGAGTTGAATCCGAAATTACCGTGTTTACCTTTGAAGTTACAGACTCTAAGATAAGTTGGGTGCCATCTCCATCTACTGATTGTGGTCTTCGGTAATGACGGAGGTAAGTCATCAATGGTTGATGTTCAACAAACCAGCCCCTCTTTGGCTGAGCTGTTTAATGTTATCTCTGAAACACTTAAAGAGTTGCTTCAGGCTGATCGGATCACGCTCTTTATCCTGGACGGAAGTAGCCGTGCACTTTGGACGGTGGTTGCCAACTTAGATTTCAGAATTCCAGTGAATCAGGGAATTGTTGGTGAGGTTGTCACCTTCCAACGAACTGTTAATATTCCCTAC
>JBAUTA010000646.1:0-1675 GCA_049581985.1 Kovacikia sp. | reverse complement strand
CAGCATTGGCACCCCCATTTCGAGAATCTGGGTGGTGAGATAAAGATTGCGCTCCAGGTTGGAGGCATCGACAATATTGACAATCACATCGGCTTCACCGGAAAGCAGATAATCTCGCGCTACCAGTTCATCCAGGCTCGTGGTTGTGTCTTCGGCATCTACGGAATAGACACCGGGCAAATCCACCACGGTAATTTGCTGGCCCTGATGGCGATAGCCACCTTCCTTGCGCTCGACCGTTACACCGGGCCAGTTGCCAACGTGCTGATTGGCTCCGGTCAGGGCATTAAACAGAGTCGTTTTGCCACAGTTGGGGTTACCGACCAAGCCGATGATGGGTTGGGTCATGATTGCTCTCCCGCTACTGGCTCAACGATCAGGGCTGCGGCTTCAGCTTTTCGCAGACTCAGGCGAAAGTCGCGTACTTCAATCTCAATGGGATCGCCCAATGGCGCGTGGCGCTTTACAACAAACTCCGTACCGGGGGTCAGTCCCATTGCCAGTAATTTGCGTTTGTAGTCCCGGGCAGTGGGCTCATAGCCTACGACCCTCAACGTAGACCCGATCGCCGCATCTCGCAGTTTGATCGCAGAATTTCCCGGCGGTGCTTGCATGCTTGTCATCCTTTGCGTTGCGAGTGTGTCTTGCTGGGTGCCTGCCTGTTCCCCGGCATCAATCACCTGAATCTGTTGCGCCATTTCTATGCCCAGTCCCAATCTGTGATCGTGCAGGGCCACCACGATTGAACCCATGGCGCTGGAACTCATCACTTGCAGCACAACCCCTGGCATCAAACCCATCCCCATAAGGCGACTATTGGCTTCGCCGCAGTTCAAAGCAACAATTTGAACCCGATCGCCCACCTGGGCTTCTAGCAATGGGCGAGCGTCCTGACTGGGTAGATTGATTTCAATGGCCAATGATTCCTGCTCCGAATCTAAGGTACTGCTGACAAACTCATTGATACACGTGAATCCCTGCCAAGAAGGCTGCCTGCGGCCCCGTTCCCGTTGCTGCCTCCGATCCAGTCCAGATTGCCCTCATTTTGTGTGCTTACTTCCATTCCCATCAAAAACTATGTCTATTGAGTTCTTTTGTCAAGAGTATCTCTAGGCTCCTTGGCTTGTCACTTAAGGCGAGAAAAATTCACCCCCAGGAATGGCTGAAACCGTTATGGGCTGGAGTCGTTTCCCCATAAGGCTTCCCGCCTTAAAATATACACTGGCCCCTTAAGGAGTAAGCCCCCTTCAGAAAGCGTCAAAACAAAACCTGCCCGCCAGGCACTTGCCTGAACCAGGCGACGACATGGCTGCATATTCCTTCAGATGTAAGGCAGATATAAAGAATATCCCACACGTATAGCAGTTCTAAATTAGTTGTGAGTTTGAGAGACTTTGTGAGAAAGAATTCCACTCCAACCTTTTCTCACAATCCAAATAGGATCGCTATATATGAGGGACTCAGCCTGATAACGGAATGGTGAATTGTCGCCATCAGGAGAATGCTGCATCCGGTAGTGGCTCAGGTGAATGTCTTAAAATTCCAACACGTTCTGTATTATCAGCAAATTCTGCCTTACATAGTTGCATATAAATTGCATTAAGCCCTATAGTACAACCATCTCATCTTAATGAGAATCATTTGTATCTATCAACAGATAGCCCCTCTCCCGCTC
>JBAUTA010000645.1:0-5635 GCA_049581985.1 Kovacikia sp. | reverse complement strand
CAACTTCACCCATCAAAGCTAACATTCCTGAATGAATACAGCGATTTGCTTCGACCAACTGTCATAGGAAAGTTACACCGTATTCACACAAATATCTTGAGCAGCAGAGTAGGCTTTTTAGAATTGGTGTGGTTAGGGGGAGAATGAAGCAGGAAATATCTCAGAAGCCATCAGAAAAGGTGAAGATAAAGCGGCTTTATTCGTCCGGCAAGTTCACCATTGTGAGACGTTTTTTGTTACTGGGGGGAGTAGCTTGTGTGGCGGGCATTTCCGGTACGGCTCTAGCCTTGGTTATGGCGATGACTCCGCTCCGCAACCATGCGGCTTCTGCCCGTTTGCCCAATCGTCCCAATGACTTAGGAAGTCTGCCTGCCACTCTGGGGCGACCGGTTAATATTCTAATCCTGGGCATTGATAATTCTGGGCATCCCCACTCCCAGCAATTTACGCCTGCTACTGCCATGGCAGGGAACAGCGACACAATGCTACTGGTGCGACTGTTGCCGGATACGCATCAAATCAATGTTCTCTCAATTCCCAGAGACACCCAGGTACAGCTACCGGGAGTTGGCATTGATAAAATTAATGATGCGAATGTGAGGGGAGGAGTGCCCCTGGCGGCTCAGACAGTCAGCCAAACGCTGCATGGGGTTCCCCTCGATCGCTACATTCGCTTGGATACGGAAGGATTTATCCATCTGGTAGATGCCTTAGGTGGAGTCGCCATCAATGTTCCCAGGGCCATGGATTATGTAGATCGGACGCAGCAATTGAATATTCACATTGCACCTGGGATGCAATTGCTTAACGGTCAGCACCTGCAAGAATATATTCGGTTCCGCCATGATGAATGGGGGGATATTGGACGGGTACAGCGGCAGCAGGAAGCATTGAAGGCAATTCTTTATACCCTGCTGCAGCCTGCAACGATCAGCAAATTACCTAAAATCCTTCAGGTGGCCCAGGAAAATGTCGATACGGATTTGTCGGTGGGGGAAATGCTGGCGATCGCCCAATTTTTAGCCCATACTCGCGCCCATTCCACCAATTTTGTGATGTTACCGGGACGATTTAGCCTTCCCAGTGAATACCCCCTGAGCTACTGGATTGCCGATCCCCAAGCCACAGCTCCCATTTTGGCTCGTTATTTTGATGGTCCCAGCACCGTACCAGTTAATCAGGCATTCTCCCCCGATCTCCAAACCCTCCAGGTAGCAGTGATCAACGCCACAGAAAATCTTGAGGTAGGTACGGAAGCGGTTGCGTTGCTAAGACAGCGGGGATTTAAGAACGTTTATCTGAGTGAGCACGAGCTTGACGTTAGCTCAAACACCCTGAATCAAACCCAAATTATTGCCCAACATGGCAACCCTGAAGCAGCAGAAGTTGTCAGGCAATTGATTAAAACCGGGCAGGTAGAGGTTGTCTCTACGGGAGATCTCAGTTCAGATGTGACCGTTGTGGTTGGAACCGACTTGGCAAAACAACTCACCCGTCAGTAGAACAATCTGCTAGCAGATATAGCCCTACGCAATCGTGTTAGGACATTGGAATTAAAGGAAGTGGGGGGCGAAGCCTCTAGCCAGGGGTTGTACCTATCCCCACCCCGTCCTAACCCCTAGGGCGATCGCGATAAAATTAGGCTGGCAGATTTTTCACCCGTTTTGATGAGTTTGAATCAGTCAGGATGTTGTTATAAAAGGGCAAGAACCTAGGGATCTATTAAGACCGTTTTTGAAGGGTTGAAAACCCTCAAAACATCCAAAAAATGGGTTTTGTGGATCTAAGTGACCCCTCAAATCGATCCTGACGGACTACCTGGATCGGAAAGGTTTTTTTGAGCCTGTTTTAAGGATCTGCCGACCGATTAAAACAGTTTGCCAAATCCCCCGATGACACGGTGAAACCTCATAAAGCCCGCCCTCTAGTCCTTCTGCAAAGGAGATCACCATCCCAGGGCTCAGATTCAGTTTAATTAAACTTGACCAAGCAGGTAGGCGTCATGAACGATCGGCGGGGGCGAAGCCTCCCACCCCCATCTGCAACCCTTATCTTTAAACTGGTATGACTTTCTGATTGCTACATCCGGATCTATCTTTTGAAGTTTGGATAAAGAAAGTGATTAATAGGCGAAGTTGGAAGCAAAAAGCAGAAAAGTTTCCAAACCGCCTTTCCCCGTTCAAGCAAGTTTTGGTGTGAGGAAAGTAGGTAGACGCATTAAATGATCAGCAGGGAGAGGAGGGGCATTGCCCTGAAGCAGTGGGTTACAGCGTTCGGCGGAGACGTTCGGCAAACATTCCGTTGAGCCGCTAACGCTGACGACCCCGCTATCCCCGCGATCAGATTTAGTTGAATGGCACTGACGCAAGCGTTTTTGGATCGCTGAAACCTTTGATATGCCGTAGGGTGGGCATTGCCCACCAGTCTTAACTCAGTGCCATTCAGCTTTATTCATTGCCCCCCGCTACCAGATCCTCTAATTTTGGGCGGGTTCGAGCTAGTTTTCCGTTGTTCATTTAGCCCCCTGAACATGAATTACTCAGAAAGCCCCGATGCTTTTCTTCAAGCAGTCCTTGAAGGTTTTGTCGATGGAATTATTGTGTTGACCGATCGCCAGGAAGTGCTTTATACCAACGCAACCGCTCAAGCGATTTGTGCTCAACTCCTGAAAGGTGCCAGGAAGGTGTCTCTCCCGATAGAAATTCAACGAGCCTGTGAGGCGTTGGTTGAAAGCCGTGAACTGTATGGCGATCGGCCAGTTACCATTGAATCAGAAATGTCAACGCCAGCCACCCAATTTCGGGTAAGGGCACAGTGGCTTCCCTTTGAGCTAGTAAAACGCCCGTGCGTTTTGCTGCGGTTGCAAGACCAGAACCAGACAACCCAAGGGTTGGCAAGCACTGAAGCCCAAAGATGGAATCTCACTCCTCGGGAAACCGAAGTTTGGCTACTACGGCGGGCTGCTTATACCTATAAGGAAATCGCAGCCGAGTTGTATATTGCACCCGATACCGTGAAAAAGCACTTAAGAAACATCCACTTAAAACGGCAGATGGTTGAAGACAAAGTGGAATGGCAACGAAACCAGGCTTCCTGAACCTTCGACGCGACGTTGAATCTATACTGACCGAGGTCCCTTAAATTCGCTAGATATGTACGTTCAAGAACTGCTCAAACCTGATGGACGCAGGTTGGTGTTGTATGGTCGCCAGCCAATTCAAGCAGATCGGGCACCCAGTCCCAGCAGTGAACCCATCCGGGCAGTTCCCCATCGGCGCTGGCATCCCTTAAGAGGAGAATGGGTCTTATATGCCAGCCACCGTCAGGGACGCACGTTTATGCCAGCGGAGCATAATCCCCTTGCGCCAACGCTCGACGCTCGCTTTCCCACAGAACTCCCTGCGGGGAATTACGACATTGCGGTATTCGACAACCGCTTCCCCTCCATGACCCTGACCGCAGCGGCAGCCCCCGCCTGCATTGTCGAGAGCTTGCCTGCCAATGGAGCCTGTGAAGTGGTTGTGTTTACCCAGGACCCGCAAGCTTCCCTGGGAAGTTTGGACCTGGAACATCTCAGCCTGCTGCTGGAAGTTTGGGGCGATCGTACCCACGCTCTGGGCAGTCAGCCCCAAATTCAGTACGTCATGCCGTTTGAAAACCGGGGTGTGGAGGTGGGGGTGACGTTGCACCATCCCCACGGACAGATCTATGCCTATCCTTTTGTGCCGCCTGTTCCCGCCCGCATGCTGCACTGTCAGCAGACCTATTACCAGAAGCACCAACGGGGACTTCTGCAAGATCTGATTCAGCAAGAGATTTTGGACAACCAACGGATTCTTTATCGGGATGAGTGGGCGATCGCGGTTGTTCCCGTCTGCGCCCGCTACCCCTATGAGGTCTGGATTGCCCCGATTGCGCCCGTGCCTACGTTTGCCGCCCTGGATGAAAAGCAACGCTGGAGCCTTGCCAGGGCCTTGAAAAGTGTGACGTTAAAGTACGATCGCCTGTGGAATCGTCCGTTTCCCTACCTGATGGTGTGGTTCCAGGCTCCTCTGGATGGCACCCCCCACTCAGAAGCCCATCTGCACGCTGAATTCTACCCACCCTATCGCAGTCAAGATCGCCTCAAATACCTGGCCGGAACTGAGTTGGGAGCAGGCGTATTCGCCAACGATACCCTCCCCGAACAGACTGCCAAGGAACTCCAGGCAGTTGAAGTCGTCGTTTGACCGCACCGATAGTCGTAGCCCTTCCCCGATCTACCAGGGTTGGTCGTTAAATTGCTAGGAGAATCTCCGATGTCCTATGACCTGATGTCCTACGATCCGCTCTCCTATGACCAGATCTTCCATGCCCCCCCTGAAGTCGAAGCGAGTGCTCCTGGACGGGTCAACCTGCTGGGCGAACACACTGACTACAACGATGGGTTCGTGCTACCCATCGCCATTCCCCAGAAAACTACGCTGTTTGTCGGATTCAGCGGCGATCGGCAGCATCATGTCTATTCAGAGCAGCTCCAGCAACTCGTTAGCTTTTCTACGGCGGATCTGGTTCCGCAGGGATTTGCCAGCTATATTTTTGGCTGCCTGCGAGTTCTAGAGCGGCAAGGGGACTCGGTTCCTCCCGTTAATCTTTATATCCGTTCCTCAGTGCCAATCGGCTCCGGATTATCGAGCAGTGCGGCGCTGGAAGTGGCGACCCTGCGCGGGCTGCGTTCCCTTCTGAAGCTTGATCTGGATGACCTTACCCTGGCCCATCTGGGGCAGCAGGCAGAAGTGGAGTACGCTGGGGTGCAGTGTGGCATTATGGATCAAATGGCTGCCAGTCTGGCTGATGCGGAACATTTGTTATTCCTGGATACCCGCACAGGCGATCGGCGGCGGCTTGCGTTACCGGAAGGTGCGGAAATTCTCGTCATCGATAGCGGCATTCCCCGCACCCTGGCAACTAGTGGCTACAACCAGCGTCGGGCAGAGTGCCAGGAAGCCTGCCGCTTACTCGGTGTGACAGCACTTAGAGATGTTCAAGATCCACAACAGGTAGAAGGATTACCCGATCCACTCCGGCGGCGTGCCCGTCATGTCATCACCGAGAATAACCGGGTCTTGCAGGCGGTAGCGGGGGTGACGGCCCACCAGTTTGGTAGCCTGATGAACGCTTCCCATGCCAGCCTGAGGGATGACTATGAAGTCTCGATCGCTGGATTAGATCAGCTTGTGGCGATTTTGCAGAAAACAGCTGGTGTCTTTGGCGCAAGACTGACCGGAGCAGGATTTGGTGGCGCTGCCGTGGCATTAGTTGAGATAGGAAAAGCCCGGACGATCGCCCAAACCGTTCTTTCGCAATACAGGCAGGCAGGATATACCGGACGCCTACTAGTGCCAATGGAGGAGGAAGACCTATGTTACCTCCCTCCTACCAGCGATCGCCACTCCCAATAGCAGCATGCTTGCCCCGATCAGCACAACCATGCCTGGCATTTCACCAAACAGCCAATATCCCAAAACGCCAGCAAAAACGGGTTCAAACAGAATTGCCAGGGTCACCAGGGTGGGCGAAATCCACCGAACTGACCAATTGAGGCTGGTGTGCCCGACCAGTTGGGGCAGTAATGCCATCAACGCCATATAAACAT
>JBAUTA010000644.1:0-2111 GCA_049581985.1 Kovacikia sp. | reverse complement strand
CTACCAGCCTCTGGAAGCACTTAACCTGCTTAAGGAAACGGCAACGGCTAAATTTCCCGAATCGGCTGAGGCTCATATTCGATTGGGGATTGATCCTAAATACACCGATCAACAGTTGAGAACCACTGTGGCGCTACCTAAAGGAACCGGGCAGGAAGTTCGGGTTGCGGTGATTGCCAGAGGGGAAAAGGTGACGGAGGCAACCAACGCTGGAGCTGATATTGCGGGTTCAGAAGAGCTGATCAGTGAGATCCAAAAGGGTGTGATCAATTTTGATCTGCTAATTGCCACACCGGATATGATGCCCCAGGTGGCAAAGCTGGGTAAGCTTCTGGGTCCCAGGGGATTGATGCCTTCTCCAAAGGGGGGAACTGTGACGTTCGACCTACCTCAAGCGATTTCTGAGTTTAAATCAGGTAAGCTGGAGTTCCGGGCCGATCGGACTGGGATTGTGCATGTGATGTTTGGTAAAACATCTTTTTCTGCGGATGATTTGTTAGTTAACTTGAAGGCTTTACAGGAAACGATTGATCGCAACCGTCCATCGGGTGCTAAGGGTCGTTACTGGCGGAGTGTTTTTGTTTCTGCTACCATGGGACCTGCGATCGAGGTTGACATCAGCGGATTGCGTGACTTGAAGATGGGAGAAGCTGCATAAAAGAACTCTGGGATTATGAATTTTGAATTCGGTTAAGCCTCGAGTACCGAGTAATTCATAATTTCATGCTCAAAATTGAATAGCAAAGCCAGAGACAGCAGGTGCTTAAAGCTTAATTTCCTGCCGAGGTTTTCGTTTTGTATTTTCTAACGCCAGTGTCGTTTTGAGCGGCAGGGCGAGATGAAGTTACTGCGAACCCCGACTCTGTAGTCGGGGTTTTTTGATCTGGTTTTGCTATTGCAAGGTTTGTTAATCAAAACCCACATAAGGAGGTGAAAGACGTATGGGTAGAACGCTGGAAGGTAAAAAGGAGATCGTAGCTGAACTGAAGGATTCCTTGAGTCAGGCCCAGTTAGCAGTGGTGATCAACTACAAGGGGCTAACGGTTGCTGAAATCACGGATCTGCGGAAAAGGCTGATCCCCAAGGGTGCCAGTTGTAAGGTAACCAAGAATACCCTGATGCGGATCGCGGTTGAGGGAGACAAAACCTGGGAACCCATTACCGAGTTTCTGTCGGATTCTTCCGCATTCCTGCTGATTAAGGAGGATGTTGGGGGAGCGCTGAAGGCATATCAAGACTTTCAGAAGGCCTCTAAGAAGACCGAGCTTCGCGGCGGTGTTATGGAGGGGCGTGCCCTCAGTGAAGCAGAAGTTAAAGCGATCGCCGATCTGCCATCCAAGGAGCAACTCATTGCTCAGATTGCGGGTGCCATCAATGGGGTCGCGACCAAACTGGCAGTTGGCATCGATCAGGTTCCAACTTCCCTGGCACGAGCCATTCAGGCGATTGCCGACAAAGACAAAGAAGCAGCCTAGCTGTCATTTGTCCCTTTTTCATTTGTCATTCGCAGTACGACACTCTTCGTTTGACAACTGGCTACGAACGATTGGTCATACCAATTTAAAAAATGAAGGTTGCAGATGGGGGTGGGGGGGCTTCGCCCCCAGCCAGGGGTTCCCCCCCTGCACCCCGTCCCTAATCTGTCCTGTTCGCTATTTAAATTGGTATCACTAACCATTGACCACTAACTATTGACCACTAACCCAAAGGAGTTAACACATGTCTGCCGCAACCGATGAAATTCTAGAAAAGCTGAAATCCCTGACCTTGCTGGAAGCAGCAGATCTGGTGAAGCAAATTGAAGAAGCATTTGGTGTCAGTGCCGCTGCCCCCGTGGGTGGGTTTGCGCTTGCCGCTGCCCCTGCTGCCGCGCCTGCTGAAGAAGTTGAAGAAAAAACTGAATTCGATGTAGTTTTGGAAGAAGTTCCGGCTGATAAGAAGATCGCCATTCTGAAAGTGGTGCGTACTCTGACCGGTTTAGGGTTGAAGGAAGCGAAGGATCTGGTAGAAGCTGCACCGAAGCCAGTTAAAGAAGCGATCGCCAAGGCTGACGCTGAAGATGCTAAGAAGCAACTGGAAGAAGCTGGTGGTAAGGTTTCTATCAAGTAACG
>JBAUTA010000643.1:0-2087 GCA_049581985.1 Kovacikia sp. | reverse complement strand
GATGTGTCTGATCTGGCCGATGAGTTGCATCAGGCATTTGTAACCCCATTTCACCTGAATGAGCAAGAAGTATTCACGAGTTTCAGTATTGGTATCACGCTGAGTCAGTCAGGGCAGGATTATAAACCAGAGAACCTATTGCGAGATGCCCATACAGCCATGTATCGGGCAAAAGATTTGGGAAAAGCGCGGCATGAAGTTTTTTCAGCGGGAATGCACATTCAAGTCGTTGAACAACTATGGCTGGAAAATGACTTGCGTCGGGCAATTATGAAAACTGAAGCGGTAGAAGAGACGCAGGAGCTATTTCTGCAATACCAACCGATTATTGCTCTAAAATCAGGAGAGATCGCCGGTTTTGAAGCTTTAGTTCGATGGAACCATCCCCAACACGGCTTTATTCCCCCAGTCAAATTTATTCCGGTGGCGGAGGAAGATGGGCTGATCGTTCCGCTTGGGCAGTGGATATTGCAGGAGGCTTGTCGCCAACTCCACGACTGGCAAACGATGTTTTCCAGAACCTCGCTGCTCGCGATTAGCGTCAATCTTTCTGGTCAGCAGTTTACTCAACCAGATTTAGTTGAGTTTATCGAGCAAACCCTGAAGACGACGGGATTAAATGGTCAAAGTCTCAAGCTTGAAATTACTGAAACCATTGCCATGCAAAATGTGGAAGCTGCCATTGATATTCTGCTCCGATTACGGGCGTTGGATCTTCGACTCAGCATTGATGACTTTGGAACAGGTTACTCATCCTTAAGCTACCTGCACCGTTTCCCTGTCAATACACTCAAAGTGGATCGTTCCTTCGTTAGCCGCATGCTCGATAGTGACGAAGATGCCGCGATCGTAGAAACCATTATTGTCTTGGGTCATAAACTGGGCATGGATGTTGTTGCGGAAGGGATTGAAACGGCTGAGCAAGCGACTGAACTTAAATCTTTAGGCTGCGAATACGGTCAGGGCTACCTCTTCTCTAAGCCCTTGGGCAGTAAAGCCGCCGCTGAGTTGTTGGGCTCACCTGATATGGCAACCATCCAGGTTGCTTCCTGACGGCATCAACTGAGTTAAAACCAGCCTGTTCTATTTAAAACTTGGTCAAAACTCAAGCAACTGTTGTGCTCGGCTAAAGCCCGAACGCGTGAAGCACTCGATCAAGCGTTAACCCAGATTATCAACGAGTGCATTTCCGCTGACGATGCCCTTGGCTGGTTCAATCACTGTGGCTTATTCATCTAAAAACTGCTGTAAGACCTGACCTTTAAAGTTCTGTCCGCGCAGGTTACGACCTTGGAAGTCCCGTTCTCCACTAGAATAACAGCGTAATAGATCTTGGGCTTTCATTAATTACAGACGCAATCATGATGATTTATTCGAGTTAAGCTACTTTGGTCGTTTTCTCTGAAGAGTTTTGTGCAGCTAAGGAGAGCAACTGATTAATATCTCTTTGCTTTTGTGTATCTAGTGATCGCATTCTCTCCTCAAGCGCCGATCGCCCAAGCTCATCATTCATAATCCGAGAATGCAAGATTTCTGTCCATTCTGGTGCCCGCTTCACCAAGTCAGGCATTACCTGAATAAACGCTTGTACCTGTTCCTGGATATCAAATGACTCCAGAAAATGTACTAGGCTAAACATCACTTCTGGCTGCTCACAGGTATCATCCAGGATTAGGTGGAGGCTAGGCAAATCAGCAGGGTCAGGGTTTTGGGCAAGTGTTTCTAGGGTTTGTTCAAACCGGGCGACTTTATCGGGCGATTGCATCAACCGATTCGCTTCTAGCACCTCAATCAATGGATTTTGACTCATACAGGGATGATCCTCCTTTACAAAAACACCACTCCAAGCCGATAAGTTCAATTGAATGATTGCCCGTAACCCGCGCCTGATTGTTTCTGTGTAAACACCCTCCCGTTGATAGAGCGATCGTAGATCCTGAATTTCTAGAGCAATGACTTGTCTAGGTAACAGGCTCAAATCTGGAGATTGTCCATAGCATCGGAGCGGGTAAACTCAGCAGCCTTGCCACCCATGCCCCTTCCCGGAGAATGAACGATTGCGTCGTTTTCCTGCCAGTGGCTTTACG
>JBAUTA010000642.1:0-2479 GCA_049581985.1 Kovacikia sp. | reverse complement strand
TTTGTAGGGTTAGAAGGGACTCCGCAAACTGCTTCTACTGCTGCCAAAGCTGAGTACGCAACGCTAGACCCAAATTCTGACACGGTTGGGGATCTGGCGATCGCCCGATTTAAGTGCGACTGCCCCGCCTGTCGGATTGCGATCGTCCAACTCATCCAAACGGGTCAGCTATCCCTTTAAAGATGGGAATTCAATCAGTTCAAGGATTGGGTCGGAACAAACTTGCCCGTACAGTTGCGGCATCGCTTCCAATAGGATGATTTGGAATAATTTCTAAATCATCCTGCCCTAATTGCATCCCAGAAATCAGGGTAGACCCCTATTCCTTTTACTGTTGGGAAAGGCGTTGACCTGTCTGACCTGCCAGCAGTTGATGCGTTTCTACCAGTAAACTGGGAATCTTTTCCCTATGGGGGCTGTGAACTAAGCAATCTTGTAATGCCGCCGCATCGACCTGTTCGGCTCTGGCTCCTGGAAACCAGTGATCTGCCTGACCCAGAAGGTTGTAGCGCATTTTGGCAAAATTTACCATATCGTAGGCGATCGCCAGATTCCTCAACCATAGGATGACTGGAATGTTTAACCCACCAGGCGTTTCAGCGGGCGTCGGTAGACCAATCTGCCAGGTTTTGTACCAGTCTTCACCTAAACGGGCGATCGCTGCTTGCTCTAACCGCTCCAGAATGGGTGGCAGAATTTCCCCTGCCCGATCCAGCCAGTCCAGGGTTTTCAAATGTTCATCAAAGTCCTGCGGTCTGGCGACTCCCAGACTAAGCGTGTGAACCTGGGAATGACTCAGGCAGAACAGGTCATTTAACACGAGGGGACTCAGGGGAGCGCAGAGATCCACCAAACGCTGGGGCGGGTCGTATAACATTCCCCCTTTATTGGAGGGACTGATGATAAACACCCCCATATCCTGCCGGGTGGCCGCTTCGATCGCCCGCCAATTGCTTTGGAAAATGTAATACCAGTGTAAATTGACGTAATCGAACTGGTTAGTTTCGATCGCCTGCACAATCACCTCGATCGGGGCATGGGTGGAAAAGCCAAGAAATCGCGCCTTCCCCTCTAGTTGAAGCTTTTGAGCCACTTCCAGGCAGCCACCGGGACGCAGGCAGTAGTCCAGCAGTTCAGCATTGTTCACACCATGCAACGCCAGTAAGTCCACATAGTCAAGCTTCAGGTAAGACAGGGACTTTTCAAAATTGTGCCGGAAATCCTGAGGGTTTGCTTCAGGAGAAATTTTAGTCTGGACAATCAACTTTTCCCGGGGCAACGTGGGCAAAATCTGCCCCAACTGCATCTCAGAACTTCCGTAGGCCCGTGCTGTTTCAATATGATTAATGCCCGCTTCCAGCGATCGGCGGATACTCGCCTCCAAATTTTGCTGATTTTCGGGCGGCACCTGCTCCAGGGGAACATCCTGCCACTTATACTGATACCGCATCCCACCACAGGAGAAAACGGGCATCTGAAGTTCAGTTCGTCCAAATCGTCGATATTGCATGCAGGGGTATAGGGTAGGAAGTAGGGAGGGCAGGGAAGGGGAGGGGGGTGAGGAGCTTGAATTCTACCTACCTGACTACTCTATCCCAGACTTAATCTATAGCGGTTTGCACTTGGGTGAAGTACAGAACTATGAGGTACAGTGAGGGCACGAAGCACCCTCACTGTACCTCACTCCCTTGAAAAGGGCTATAAATCACGCGACTGACCTGTGAGAGAAAACTATCAAGCTAGCATTCTTCTGGTTGTCTTAGGAAGTACGCTGGGAGGGTTATTGTTTTTCGTGGCACGGGGTCTATTGCCTTCTGTTCCCGCTCCAACGCCCCCTCCTCCCGATGGACAACCGATGCAGGCACAAACCCTTCAGTATGAGGTGCGGACGCTCCCCAAAAGTACCGTATACCTGTTACGAATTCCTGCTCACAGCCGATTTCGGGTTGTTCCTGCGATCTCAGACCAGGTGGATACGCTAGAGACTTTTGCCCGTCGGCATGGAGCGATCGCGGTGATTAACGGTGGCTTCTTTGATCCCATGAATCAGCAATCAACCTCCTATGTGATGCAGCAAGGAACCCTGGTGGCAGATCCGAAACAAAATCAAAGGTTGGTCAACAATCCTAATTTGACTCCTTATTTAGAGCAGATTTTTGACCGATCGGAGTTACGGCGTTATCAATGTGGGCAAGGGGGACAAGGGGGGCAAGGTTTCAGGTATGCGATCACCCGCCACCAAGCCCCTCCCCTAACTGGCTGTCAACTGGTGGATGCCCTGGGTGCCGGTCCTCAATTGTTGCCCAATACCACTGCTGTAGAGGAAGGCTTTTGGGCGACAGCAGCGGGAGAGGTGATTCGGGATTCCCTCGGCAGTCGTCAAGCGAATGCCAGAAGTGCTGTCGGAATGACTTCTGACGGCAATCTGGTTTGGGTCATGGTGGCTCAAAGGACAGAAGCACCAACCAGTTCGGGGATG
>JBAUTA010000641.1:0-2598 GCA_049581985.1 Kovacikia sp. | reverse complement strand
GGTGCCAATAATGATGACGTCATACTGTTGATCATCAATAATCATGCCTGCTCTCCTCTAATTCGTCCCATGCCATTTGTCATTGATCGTGCGCTGTTTGTGATTCGTCATGGGGTCCTGGTGACTGAACTAGTGTTGCAAACACTCAATTTTGCAACAGGGGGGTTTGGGAGCGAAGCCCCCAAGCAGGGGTTCCACCCTTTCACCCCTTTCAAAACTTGCGTTTTGATCTACTAGGAGCCACTGACGACTAACCACTGACCCATCACTGCCAAACATAAATTAAGCAGAACAAAATAATCCAAATAACATCAACGAAGTGCCAGAACAGGGAGACTTCGGTAACTCCTGTATGCCCCTTGTCATAGTTACCAGGGAAAAAGGAACGGGCAAGCATCAGAAACTGGAGCAAAACACCGGTCAGAACATGGAGACCATGAAACCCTGTCAATAGATAAAACGTACCGCCAAAGGCACCGGAGGTAAAGCCAAAGGGAAGACTCCGCCACTCGATCGCCTGCCCCACGAGAAAGTAGATTCCCATGGCAGAGGTCAGCAACCAGAGTAAGCGAAACAAGGTCAGGTTATTTTTCTTGAGCGCTTCCTCTGCAAAATAAATGACGAAACTACTAGAAACTAACACAATGGTATTGATCAGAGGCTCGTGCGTTTCCAGGCCCGCAACCCCCGCCGGAAGCCAATCGGGAGACGTTGTTTTGAGGGCCGTGTAGCCTGCAAAAAAACTCAGAAAAATGACACTCTCTGATAGCAGGAAGACAATAAAGCCAAACAGGCTAGTACCCTGCACATCATGGGTATGCTCACTTTCCTGATGTATCTTCTCTTGCACCTGCTCTGCACTGACACTTTCCATGACTGAATTCCTTCAATGGTGGATGTTGAATTGCGACTTTCCCCAATCCTCCCTATTCCCCTCTAATCGCTGCTAAATTCTCAACCAGTGGCTCATTCTTGCCATAGCCATAAGGTTCGGAAACCACAATCGGGATTTCTTCAAAGTTCTCAATGGGCGGGGGTGAAGAAACTAGCCATTCCAGGCCGATCGCTCGCCAGGGATTGTCCACTGCTTTTTCACCCTGCACCCAGGCTCCTAATAGATTCAGGATAAAGGGGAGGGTCGAAATTCCTAACAAAAATGCGCCCAGACTGGCAAGGACATTCCAAAACGCATAGTCGGGATCGTAGGAAGACACGCGGCGCAGCATTCCCTGCAAACCTAAGGGATGCATCGGCAAAAAGTTGAGGTTAGTTCCAATGAATGCCAACCAGAAGTGAAGCACTCCCAATCCTTCGTAATACATGCGCCCTGTCATTTTGGGGAACCAGTGGTAAATGCCAGCAAACAGCCCCATGGTGACGGTGCCATAGACGACATAGTGAAAGTGACCAACGACAAAGTACGTATTGTTAACGTGAATGTCGATCGGAACGGATGCCAGCATAATCCCCGTGATGCCAGCAAACAGGAACATGAGGACGGCTCCAAGCGCAAACAGCATGGGAGTTTGCAGCCGAATTTTGCCTTTCCAGAGGGTTGCAGCCCAGGCAAAGATCTTGATTCCGGTGGGCACTCCCACAAACATACTGGAGAACATAAACACCATCCGCATCCACCCCGGAGTCCCACTGGCATACATGTGGTGCACCCAAACCAAGGTACTCACTGCGGCAATCAGCAAGGAGGAAAGGGCAACCACCTTATAACCAAACAGCGGTTTGCGGGAATAGACCGGGATCACTTCTGAGAAAATACCGAAGGCGGGCAAGGCCATCACATAAACGGCGGGATGGGAATAGAACCAGAAAAAGTGCTGGAACAGAACCGGATTCCCTCCCCTGGCGGAGTTGAAAAAGCCAGTTCCAACCGTCAGGTCAAACAACAGCATGACGGCTCCGGCGGTGAGGGCGGGTAGTGCCGCCAGTTGAATTAACTGGGCACTCAGGACTGACCAGACAAAAGCAGGCATCCGAAAAAAGGTCATTCCCGGTGCTCGCATTTTAACGATCGTGGCCACAAAGTTGACCGCTCCCATGATCGAGGAAACCCCCGAAATTGCCACTGCCAGGATCCAGACTGCCTGACCGCTGATCAAATGACCGCCAGGATTCTGAAGGCTAACTGGAGGATAAACCCACCACCCAGCCTGAGCCGTGCCATCCGGCAGAAAGAAGCTGGCCATCAGTAAAATTCCGACCACGGGAATCAACCAGAATGCAACCGCATTTAACCGGGGGAAGGCCATATCCCGCGCACCAATCATGAGGGGCACCAAATAGTTTGATAGCCCCACCAGCGACGGAAAGATCCACAGGAAGATCATGATCGTACCGTGCATGGTGAACATGCTGTTATAAAGGGTGCGATCGATCAGATCTGACTCCGGCGTAATCAGCTCTGCCCGGATAATCATGGCAAGAAAGCCGCCGATCAGAAAAAACGAAAACGAAGTTACCAGATATTGAATCCCAATCACCTTGTGGTCTGTGCTGAAGCTAAAGTAGCGTCGCCATCCGGGGGGTGGCTGAAACGTGGGCTTTTCACCAGGGAGGCTAATTCCTTCAACGGGGGTGTTTGTC
>JBAUTA010000640.1:0-2456 GCA_049581985.1 Kovacikia sp. | reverse complement strand
GTGAAAGCCTTTCCCGCCAGGGAAAGGCTTTCACCACTCTGCTTGTTCACAAATGATTTAGCACTGCCATAGCAGATGGTAAGAGTTATAGCTGTAGCCATATTGGTGAGGACGGGGTGCAGGGCTGAAACCCCTGGCTGGAGGCAACGCCTCCACTCCCCCCTTCACGCCTTCCCTCCCTTACCCCTCTCCCTTCAATGCCTCCTCAGCAGACCGCCCCTCTCCCTGAAAGCCGAAGTACCATAGGGTTGCGGCGGCTTCGACACGGGTAACGGATTTCTTTGGCTGGAATAGGGTGGTATAACCGAAAGCGCGGCGAATATTAGACAGATCACCGTTTTGGTAGTCTTGCAAAACAGCTCGAAGAGACTTAGGCGCTGTCTTGGCGGTATCCTGAAATCCCCAGGTTTGGTTGACAGCCTCGATCGTCGCCGTGGGTAGCCCCTGGCGGGTATCCATTGGCACCTTCCAAAGCAATAACTCTTCGCGGGTGAGAGGCCCATTAGGGCGGAATTTGACTGTTGTAATATCCCCGGATAGCGGACTGGGAATAATCCCTGCTTCTGCTAACCCTTGAATCACAGGAAAATCTGGGTCAGAACGCGTCACATCTTTAAAGACGGGCTGGCTCGAATCGACTGCTAGGCGAATTTGGCGAGTCGGCTTATCCGCATATAAGCGATTATTGGCACTGACCAACCAACGGGCGTATTCCCGCCGAGTGATCACCTTGTTCGGCGCAAACAGGGAACTGTCCTTAGACGGGCTGCCTTTGGCACTGGCGGGGGCAGGGGTCAAAACTCCCAGCTTTGCCAGATCCTCGACATACTGGCGCAGTTGCCTGGGGCTTTTGTCCAGGTCGGAAAATGTGGTCGGAGTCGTAGCGAGCTGGTTTTGGGAACTGTCCGTTGTGCCCGACGCTCCTACCGTGGTACTGCTGGAGAAGGAAGGAATCTGAGCCAGACTGCCTTGGGCTGGGGAAGCCCCTGGGCTAGGCGGGAGGGTTTGTCCGGCTGAATTATCCGCCGCACTGGTGTAGCGGATTTCAAACACCGTTCCTTGAGCCGTAGAGCTGGGCGACGGTGAGTTTGCAGGCGGTGGGCTGGCAGGTAAACTGGCAGCAGACTGGAGAACGATCGCCACCTTCAAATTACCCTGCTGGGCAGAAAGTTGTTCGGATTGAGGATTCGACGGGGAAGTATCAAGAAGTTGCCAGCCATTCGTCTGAAACTGTTGACGATAAAAGTCCAGGATGCGATCGCCCCCATCCGAGCTGACCCATCGCGTCACTCCTTCAGCCGAATTACCCGCCGTCTCTGGAGATGGCGTAGCATCTGACGTTACCGCTTGCAGCACAGCATTGGGATAGCGGGGAAGCGCTTTTGGAAAATCTGCGGGAAGTTGGACCGTTTGGTTTGAAGGAGGCGCGGGCGTTGAAGCGGGCAAAACTCCCGTTTTCAGCTTATTGGGGTCATCTGCCTTCAAAGACTTTTGTAGACCTTCTCCCCACGAGCTATTAGCACAGCTTGTCAGGGGCAACAGTAAGCAAGCCAGTAGTAAAAACGAAACAGGCGACGATCGTTGAATAAATAACACAGGGTGCTTAGCAGCTCATGCATCAGGGAACCATTTCCTACACTAGCGCAGATTTTTCCTGTCGATCCGCAAGGAATTTTAGCTAGTGCTGCAAACCCTAAATTTTGCACCCTGGGGGTTGGGGGACTCTATCGCCAGCTTGAATTGCCAGCTTGATTAGGGCAGCGGATTCGAGGGGGGCGTTCCAGCCAGAGGGACTTGCCGATTCCATTGGCGGATCCTTTCCCTATTCCAACTCTCGCCTTCCTTCTAAAGCTCTGGCCAGGGTGACTTCATCCGCGTATTCCAAATCGCCGCCCATGGGTAGACCGAAGGCGATCCGGGTGACTTTCGTAAAGGGTTTCAGCAGATGTCCCACATAGAGCGTTGTGGTTTCTCCTTCGACGCTGGGGCTGATGGCAATGATCACCTCTTCAATTTTCTGCTGGCTGACCCGCCGCACTAGCGGTTGAATGTGGAGTTGATCGGGGCCAATGCCCTCCATCGGTGAAATGACTCCGCCCAGGACATGATATTTGCCGCGATATTCACGGGTTTTTTCGAGCGCAATCACATCCCTGGAGTCTGTCACGACACAGATGGTTCGGCTTTCACGGTTGGGCGATCGACAGATTTCGCAAATCGGTTCAGCGGATAGGTGAAAGCAGACTGAACAGTAGCCAACCTGCTGCTTAGCTTCCATGAGGGCGATCGCCAGAGCCTTAACCTCTTCCTCCGGTCGTTTGAGGAGGTGGAGGGCCAGCCGTTGGGCACTTTTGGGGCCAATCCCTGGTAAATGTTGTAACTGCTCAATTAGACGAGCAAGGGGGCGTGTATAAATCGCTAAAATCCCTCCAAATCTATGATGATTCTATCCTAGT
>JBAUTA010000639.1:0-3339 GCA_049581985.1 Kovacikia sp. | reverse complement strand
GGAAGACAACTGATTTGGCACAAGAGGGGATTTAAGGGTTCACATCCTTGACAATCAACACAGTCGCTAATTTGGACAAATATTTCGCTACAACGCTCCCCTAATTTCGGTCACGTATTTCGCTAATCCATCTTACCCCGTACTACATCCCATCTAGAACCCTCAAATCGATGTAGCGCAAGCTTTATAGCCTTTCTATCCTCTCAAAATTTTGGACATTTTTTTCGCTATTTGACACCAGTAGTGACGACTGGGAGCTACTGGACTGCCAGAACAACCGATCCTACAGGTCGATTTCCTTAAAGGAACCCGCTACCGCTACTTGGAGGTTGCACATCAGGTTTTCCGGGAATTCGCCCTTGCCCCATCTAAAGGCCGCTTCCTTAACGCCAATATCAAACGGGCTGGCTGTAAGTACCAGATGGAATAGCCCCCTGAATTATTTCACTCAACCCTATAGTTACGCAAATTTGCGTAACTATATTAACGCTAGCCACTATGCACAGGAGCTTCAACGAACATGGAACGGTTTAACCCACGACCCGCGCCTTTGAGCGCTTGCGTTGACGAGGCTTAGAGCCCTCATCGCTCAGATCGCCAAGCTTGACCAAATAAGGACGACGGTTCGGAAATTCCGCAATCAGGCGCAGCCTACCCCCCATCGCCTCAACATAGCTGCTCATAGTCGAAAGCAGCATATCAGCCCGACGTTCCATCCGCGAAACACTGTCCTGTTCAATCCCCAAGATATCAGCGAGTCGCTCTTGCGTTAGATGTTGTACTTGGCGTAGATCGCGCAGCGTCATTTCTTCTTCGATCAGCTCTTCCGTTCGCGCCTCAATGCGGGCGCGCCGCTCAGGCGAGAGCTTCGCCATCACTTCTTCATGAGAAATAGCCATATTCATTCTCCTTTTTTAGGCTTCAAGGACTCCAAATGTTCCGCGTACCGCTTATCCGCTATCCGGTTCAAACTACGATAGAATTTCCGTTCACTACTCCCCGACTTGCTGCCGCCGATCAACAGAATCGCCCGGCGTTCGGGATCAAACGCGAAGGCAACACGCCATTCCCCATCTGGCAGCGTAAAACGAAGCTCCTTCATATTTGGGTAACGGGATCCATTCAGCGTATCGCAATGTGGCCGACCCAATTGTGGACCAAACCTCTTGAGCAAACCGACTAGAGATAGAACCTCGTCCTGCACCGCTTCTGACTCCGCTTCCAGCTCGCTTAGATAGTCGACGTGATACTGCACATCCCATTCCATACATCCATAGTCCCTAAAACAAGATATGGAGTCAACACCATATTTAATGTTTTTCGAGTCATCTATCGTTGAAAGCAGTTTCTCGCTATTTATTAATGAGTATCATTGCCAAAGAGTTATCCGATCTTACTTTTGGCGATATGCGATCCTTAAAACAGAACGAGCTACGCATCCGCGAAAATCTCACCAGCAGCGTGCTCACTATTCAGCAAATCCGAGGAGATTGGAGACTGCCATGACCGAACCAACAACACGCTCCATCCCAGACCCTGAAACTTCTGCCCAACATATCGCTCAGTTACGCGACTTCAGCTCTCTACTTCGTGAAGTCAGTGCCGATCTTCAAACAGCTATCGACGAGAGCAACCGCCGCTATGAGGCCAGTCCTATCGGCCAATACCATGCCCGTAGAAAAGCCCAGAAAGCTAATTCCTCTACTGCTTAAATGAGGCTTAGAGCACAAATAGCGTGGTACGTTTTTTCGCGCTCTAATCCCCCAATCTCCATCAGATTAAGGGTTTGCACTGCTATCACAACCTGCGTAATACCAGCCTTGCGGTCAAATAACGTGGGATCGAGGTCATTTATCCGTGGAACGCGATAAATTGAGTTGGATATCATCTAAGTATGGATATGGATATAGCTGGTTACTCTACTGCCAAAGATGGTTTTTACTCTTCTCCCCGTTCTTGGATATTGGAACAGGGGGCATCTTTGGCAAGTACACTCTAGGTCTTGTAACATCCTGCTTCTTCCTTTAGAACTACCAAGCTATCCAGAGTGATCCAGGAGACATCAAAGTTGTGGGTATCGGGCGCTTCTTCCCAGAATACGTGGGCATACTCCACACCATTCACTGTGTCAGTGGCTAGAACTTCTCCTAGACTGCCTATTTGCGTCCCTCTGAACAGTCGACGAACAACGCTACCTATCTTTACTGTCATCATTTACCTCCAGAGTGAGAGTGTGCTGTTGAATATTAAAGATTCGATTAGAACTAGAGAATTGGCACAAGCAAAGGGCGAGGCATGGTTCAAGGCAGCAGGTTGGAGGGTGTCTTTGCCATAACTATTAGGGGCTCTAGCAGCTTAGGCTTTCCCAAAAGTGTTACCAGAGTCGAACCATGCCTTGCTAGGCATCGGCGAAATGATAGATTTACTAGAGGATAGCTGCCTGGGCGGGGACAGAGATGGCGTCAAGTCCACGTTCACCTGTGCGGATGCGGACTACTTCTATAATCGGAGAGACAAAAATCTTCCCGTCTCCGATAGCACCTGTACGGGCTGTTCGTGCAATCAAATTGACTACCTGGTCCGTCATCTCTGTGGGTACGATCGTTTCAACGCGCAGTTTGGTAAGAAATTCCACCGCATATTTGGCACCTCGATAGGAGACGTTGTGACCTTTCTGACGACCAAATCCTTCAACCCCGGTGACCGTCATCCCCTCAATGCCTGCCTTTACCAAAGCATTTTTTACCGCAGTTAATTGCTCAGGTCGAATAATCGCTTCGATCTTATTCATAATTTCCGTATTATTTGCTACAGAATCGTATCTTAGTTTGCCCATAGGCGTGGAGTATGTAAAGAAGGTTACAAAACAAATTTAGATTTGCTTGTTCTGACATGACCCATTCATGGCAGGGCTCCTTAGGCATGTTCACGTTGATAGTGGTTATAGGAGCTGTGTCACTAGGATTCTTCGAACAAACGATCACCCCGATGCAGTCTTTGGGCCATTTGGGATTGAGCCGAGATAGGATATTGGCAAAACTTTCCTTATAGCGGTTTTCCCTAGAGTAAGGAGAAAAGCTGGTGAGAATGCTGACGTTGAGTGATGTATTCGGATTTTTATGTGTGAATTACATCGCCAGGGAGTTTAGGAAAAGGGAGGCAAGGTTTAGCTTAACGCTATCCATCTTGTCTTTTCAGCAAGAAAAAGCCAGGAACTAAAATTCCTGGCTTTAAATTCTTTAGGGCACTTCGAAAAATAGAAAGATTTAATGTAGAAATCGCTGCCCAGCCCAGATGGAGCTAGAAAATAGTGACCTCACTGGACCTAGGATAACTTGG
>JBAUTA010000638.1:0-5371 GCA_049581985.1 Kovacikia sp. | reverse complement strand
ATACTTCACTGATCGAGAATTGCTGTACCCTTTGGGAAGTGCTTTAGAACCTATCGACAACCCAGTGACATCTTCCGACCTTCCTGTACAAGCAATTTCCCATCCTCCCAAAGCCAGCAAAGATGCTGGACTAGCTCCCCTGCTGCTGACGGTCATTGAACTCGTGCGGCAGCTCATGGAAGCTCAGGTGATCCGCCGTATGGAATCGGAGGAACTTAGCGACGAAGAATTAAACCGGGCCTCTGAAAGTTTGCAAAAGCTGGAGGAGCAGGTGATAAAACTCTGTGAGGTATTTGAAATTGATCCAGCGGATTTGAATATTGACCTGGGAGAGGTGGGTAGTTTGCTACCCAAAGCTGGCGGTTACTATCCTGGGGAAACCTCTGCTAGCCCTACGATTCTAGAACTTCTGGATCGGTTACTGAACACGGGCGTTGTATTGCAGGGAGAAGTCGATTTGGGTTTAGCAGATATAGATTTAATTCATGCCAAATTACAGTTGGTGCTGACGTCGAAGCCAATTTAAATTAAAGGAAGTCGCGGTTTCGCTTCATGGGAGCCACCCCCGCCAAGGCTCCTGCACCCCGTCTCCGCTCTTCCCGATTTGATCTTTAATTTGATCTTTTAAATGGGTAGGAGTAATGTTTCCCCTCAACCGTCGTCACTTCCTTCAAGTTGCCGGTTCCACCCTGGCCAGTTTGGGTTTAAGTCAGTGGGACATTGGGCGGCAGGGTATTCGTTATGCTCAGGTTTTAGCCCAGGCAACAAGGCGCAAACTGGCGCTGCTAGTAGGGATCAACGCCTATCCCGAAAATAGCCAGTTTTCAGCGCTTCAGGGTTGTGTCACCGATGTCGAACTACAGCGCCAACTGCTAATTTATCGTTTTGGCTTTACTCCCGCCGATATCCTGACCTTAACTGACGCTAACGCAACCCGACAGGGCATTCTGACTGCCTTTGAAGAACATCTGATCAAACAGGCAAAACCGGGAGATGTGGTGGTGTTCCATTATTCCGGCCATGGTTCTCAGATAGCTGACCCTGACAAGGATGAAGCGGATGGACTCAACAGCACCTTTGTTCCGATCGACAGTACACTGCCAACAGGCTTTCCCGACACGGGCGGCTTTGTAAAAGATATCATGGGACACACGCTGTTCCTATTGATGCGGGCGCTAGCAACAGAGAATGTCAGCGTTGTGCTTGATAGTTGTCATGCGGGTGGTGGCACCCGGGGCAGCTTGCAGGTGCGATCGCGGGCTGGCGGTGCCGTACTCCAGGCAGATCCGGCAGAATTTGAATACCAAAAGCAGTGGTTATCCCGGCTCAGCCTGTCTCCAGAAGAATTTGTCCGTAGTCGTAAAGCAGGGGTTGCCAGGGGAGCGGTAATTGCTGCGACCAAACGGCATCAACTGGCCGCTGATGCACCTTTTAGTGATTTCTATGCAGGTGCTTTCACCTATCTAATGACCCAGTATCTCTGGCAGCAAACGGGGACAGCCATCCTTGGGAATACCATTCCCACTATTGCCCGCAGTACGACAAAAGTTTCCTCTAGCAATCAGGAACCAATTTATGAAGTTAAGCCTGGGAGCGGCAATGACCAGCAATCCATTTATTTTACGCCGCAACAAAATGCGCCAGCAGAAGCGGTGATTACTCACGTCCAGGGCGATCGGGCTGAGCTCTGGCTAGGAGGTCTGGATCCCCAAAGTCTGGAGGCTTTTGACCGCAATGCTGTGTTGACTGCGATCGACAGCAAGGGCGATCGGCAGGGACAGGTCCGCTTAGAATCTCGCAGTGGGTTGATTGGACAGGGTCGGTTGCTGCAAGCTGCCAAGCCTGGGGCACTCCTGCAAGAGCAGGTGCGTGGCATTCCTGCGGGGCTAACCCTCAAAATCGGGTTAGATCCTTCCCTGGGTAGCGATGTCGTTCAAGCAAGACAAGCATTGCAGACAATCAAACGGATAGAAGCCCGTATACTCCAGGAGGGCGAAGTCCAGTATATTCTGGGTCGAATGACCGATGCCTATCGCCAACAGTTGCAGCAATTGGGCAACTCAAATCCTCCTCCTACGGGCAGCGTCGGGCTATTTTATCCCGGTCTGGATCAGGTGCCAGAAGCCTTTGGAAGCGTGGGGGAATCGATTGTGGGTGCGGTCGATCGGCTTCAGGCAAAACTCAAGTCCCTGCTGGCAGCCCGCTTGGTTAAGCTGATGCTAAACACAAGCTCCTCACGCCTGCGGGTAGCAGTTACGATGAATCCGCAGGGAAAGGATCACCAGATTCTTGCCGATACCTTTGCTGTGCGGGGAGGAGGGCAAGCAACGGCTCCGATCCAGCTTCCTAACCCTGGTAGTATGCAGAAACTGCCGTTAGGGACGTCAATTCAGTTTCGCCTGACCAACAACGAGCCACGCACTCTCTACTTCAACGTATTGGTAATTGACTCGACTGGAGAAATGTCTGTCATCTTTCCTAACCAGTGGATTACCTCATCAGAGGTGATGAAGGTTGCTGCCGGACAAACTCTACGCATCCCAGAGCCTGAAAAAGACGGATTCAATCTCGTGACCCAGGCACCCAAAGGAACAACCGAAGTGCTGATCATTGCCAGCAGCGTCCCTTTAAGTGGTGTCCTCAAAGCTTTACAGGGGTTGGCATCGCAGGCAGGACAGTCCCGTGGACCTGTGACCTTGAGCGATCCAACCGAAATGGTCGGTAGTCTGCTGGCTGATCTGGATGGAGAAACTCGCGGCAGTCGGCAAAGCCCCCCTTCGATCGACGGCATCCGCAGGGTAGACACGTCCCAATTAGCCGCTTTATCAATGACCTTTGAAGTGGTTTGATCGGAGTGGATGGCTTAAACTGATATCTGCAGTCAGCAATCGGACGTATGTCTACCCAACGATTTCTTTACAATCCTCCTTTAACCACGGCTTTGGTGGCTACCAATCTATTTCAAGCACAGCCATTTTCCCTGGTTGATGTGGGGGCAAGCGGCGGAATTCATGGGAATTGGAAGGTATTCATCCCCTATCTGCGAGCGATCGGGTTTGACCCTTTAATTGCTGAAGTAGAGCGGCTAAATTTGGAATCTCCCAGTCCCATGATTCGATATGAAGCTGCCTATGTCGGCTATCAAAGTCAGGATAAAACGCTTAACAGCAATAAAGGAATTGAACGAATTAATCCAATTTTTCGTTCAAGTATGTTTCGAGGGAGGAGGGTTTCTAATTTTGACTATACGAAAAATGTCTACAATCAGGGAGAAGAAGTTAAACTGACCGATCGGTTTATTGAGCTAGATACTTTTTTTAGTGACCTGGAAAAGGATGAAATTAACTTCATCAAAACCGATATAGATGGCTATGACTATCAGGCTTTATTGGGGGCCAGGGATATTCTTCGACGTGGAAATCTTCTGGGGCTTTCAGTAGAAGCTGATTTTCATGGCATGGGGGCTCACGAAGCCAGCAGTTTTGCAAATATCGATCGCCTTCTGAGAGATTGCGGTTTTTTCCTGTTTGATATTGAAATTCATCGCTACAGTCGAGCTGATTTACCAAGACCCTTTGAATACGAGCTTTTAGGCAGCACAGTAGATGGGCAAGTGATGTGGGGCGATGCCATCTATTTCAGGGATTTTGGTAATCCCGATTACGAGAAAGATTGGCTCCTGGAACCAACCGATACCCTGCTTCTAAAACTAATCTGCCTATTCGAACTGTTTGGCTTACAGGATTGTGCGGTTGAAGTACTCTTGAAATACAAAGATCGCTTACGGAATTTGATAGATATTGATGCGTCTCTTAATGCTCTGGTCCCAGAGTGGCAAGGAAAGCAGTTAAGTTTTTCAGAATTCAATCAAGAATTTGATGCCTATGTAAAACGTACGTTTGCCAATCCGTCAGCAACCCTGGAAACCGAACTGGAAATCGCCCAAGCATCTAAAAAACCATTAGCATACTGGTCTCCACCGGCCCAAGCATTCGAACAGTTTCAAAAGGACTTCCAACAAATTCAAACTGCGCTTCAGCAGGCTGAAGCAAGAGCCCAGGTTGCGGAGGAAAGGATTCAATCTATGGAGTTAGAGTTGCAGTCCTCCAAAGAGAGAATCAAAGCCATGGAGAGCAGCAAATTTTGGCGTATGCGCCAGCAATGGTTTCAGTTTAAGCAAGCAGTGGGACTGGCAAAGAAGATAGCCTGAGGCTCCGAAAGCCCCTGTAAGATGCGCCAGCCGCCCCTGACATCCTAGGGTTGCAAATCCCCCACTCCCCCCTTAATCCTCTGGCCTAATCAAACTGCGACAGCGATATTAGCTCTGATTTAGCGACGATCGCCGAAAAGCTCTGATCACCCGAAAAATATCAGAGAAGTCATCGGTCCAGAGGGGAGCATTTGCCGTGATTGGGATGGGTTGCCAGCGTGAATCATTTAACAACCCCCCAAAATTTTGCTGATGCTTTGCCAGTAACACCCAGTGGGAAGGAGTTTTGCCAAGTTTCCGTTCTGCTTCGGTAACGGTTAATTCTAATTGCCGCAGGGTAACCAGCCCCAAATCTTGCGCCAGTGCGCCCAAAATGGGTTCTAGATTGAGATAGCGGTTTGAAATATTGATCACCAAAAGCCCTTGATCCGTCAATTTGTCCAAGTAAAGCTGGATCGCTTCCCGGGTGACAAGGTGAATCGGAATGGAATCTGAGCTGAATGCATCCATCACCAGTAAGTCATAGGATTTGGCGGCAGCAGATTTTACAGCTAATCGTCCATCACCTGTGATGATGTCTATGTCAGCAGGGGCCTGTTGCAGAAACGTAAAATAGCGATGCGCCAATGTTTCATCCGTTGGATCAATTTCATAAAAGGTCCAGTGCTGTCCGGGTTGAGCATAGGCAGCGAGCGTGCCAATCCCCAAACCAAGCACTGCAACTTGCGAGAAGCGCTGCGGTCCAAAGGTTTGAAAGACTTGCCCCACAGGTCCTGTGGGATAGAAGTAGGTGAGTGGTTCATGCTGACGATTGGGATCGAGGCTTTGTTTACCGTGCAGTGTGGTTCCATGGAGCAAGCTCAGGTAATGGGTCCGATCGCGCAGAACCCGATAGACCCCAAAAAAACTTCTATCGGTGGCAAGCACGCCGCCCAACGTACTAAGGGAAAACTGCCCCAGTAATAGTACGAAAATCAATCCTATCGTCAGCCGGGCAGGATGAAGGGCAAACACAACGGCGATCGCCCCCGTCAAGCCCAGGGCTACAAGCGCTCCAATCAGATGGTAGTTTAAAAATTGGGGGGTAAAGCCAATCAGCAAGATCCCAAATAAAATTCCCGCACTTAAAGGTAGGGTGAGTCGCAATCCTGATAACCGCCC
>JBAUTA010000637.1:0-2515 GCA_049581985.1 Kovacikia sp. | reverse complement strand
GTGAAAGGGCCAGGCGAAACAGGTAATCAGTACGTGTTTATTACGACTGACAATCGTCATGTGAAGATTGGCGAGTTTGTTTATTACGAGGTTCCGGGGGAAGGGGCAGATTCTCCCGGTTCGGTCGTTCAGATTTTAGGTAAAATCTCAGCTCGATGTTTAATTGATCACCTACCCGATCGCATTTTTGCGGATACGCAAATTAGCCCAGAGACGATCGCAGCGCTGGTAGGGTTTACCTACAACAATCCGGAGATCTACGAAGTGACGGTTGAGGTCGTAGGTTACTTTGATCCGGCTTTGGGATTTATGAACCCCCGCCAAACGCCGAACCCTGGAGCGAAGGTTTACCTGGCAGACGATGCTTTGCTGAAACGGGTTTTGAACCGGAAACAGCCTGGACAGGTGGGAGCGGCGCATGTAGGAGCACTACTGCTGCGGCAGGGAGACTCTGTGCCCATTGCGTTGGATGTCAAGGAATTGGTCAGTACCCATATGGCGATTCTGGCCGGAACGGGATCGGGCAAGTCCTATACGGCGGGCGTGTTGGTGGAGGAATTGTTGCTGCCCCACAATCGGGCGGCGGTGTTGATTTTTGATCCCCACGGGGAATATGGCACTTTGACCGATATGCGAGGGCATGCGGGATTTAAGGCAGAGGATGGTTATGCCCCAAAAGTGAAGGTTTTGAAGCCAGAAGACATCCGCATTCGGGTTTCCTCGCTGGACTATGCTGATATTCTGACGCTGTTGCCGGAGATGAGCGATCGGCAGCAGTCTATTCTCAACAAAGCCTTTGCAATTCTCAAACGCCACAAACGCGGGGAATACCGCTGGGATGTGCAGGATTTGATCTCTGCCGTATATGAAGCCGATCGGCAGACAGACGAAGAGGGGAATGAGAAGGCGGGCTCCTCTGCCCCAGCTTTGGAATGGAAGCTGGAACGAATGCAGCGATCGCCCTATTTCCATGCTTTTGAGCATCTGGCTCCGAAGGATCTGTTTGAGCCAGGTCAGGTGACGGTGCTGCAAATGAACGAGATTAGTCAGGAAGAGCAGCAGGTGATTTGTGCGGCGGTGTTACGCCAGTCTAACCAGGCGCGGATGAATTCCCAGAAGGAACTGATTACCCCAGAGGATGAGAATTATTTGCCCTATCCGGTGTTCATTTTGCTGGAGGAAGCACATCGGTTTGCGCCTGCCCACGAACCGTCTCGCTGTAAGGCTGTGATCCGCACTATTTTGAGTGAAGGGCGGAAGTTTGGTTTGGGGGTGGGGCTAATCACGCAGCGACCTGGCAAGCTGGACTCGGATGTGCTGTCGCAGTGTATGAGTCAGTTTATTATGCGGATTGTGAATCCAGTGGACCAGGAAAGCCTGAAGTATGGGGTAGAGTCGGCTGGACGGGATTTATTGAAGGAATTGCCTGCCTTAACCAAAGGGCAGGTGATTATTTCTGGAGCCTGTGTCAACACGCCTGTCCTTTGTAAGGTGCGGAAGCGGCTGACCCAACACGGCGGCGAAACTTTAAATGCCCCCGATATCTGGCAACAACATTTTCAGACTCATCGAGTCCGAGAACGCCAAATTCAGGATGCTCCGGTGGCAGGCAGGGGGCGATCTCAAACTGTTCGTGGCATGAGCATTGAGTAATCGCAAGTCTTCTAAAGCAGTACCTGCTCTTGTTATAGCCGTAGCCCTATTAGTTAGGGCGGGGTGCAGGGGTTCCACCCCTGGCTGGGGGCCAAGCCCCCTCACCCCCATCTGCAACTTTCATTTTTTAAATTGGCATGAGATTTTAAATTGGTATGAGAACTTGTCCAAAATCTCTGATGCAATTTGGCCTACGGGCGTGACGATCGCCAGACGCCCTGAGGTTTTGGCGTAGGTGAGGCTGATTTGTAAGTAGGACTGGGGTTGGTAAGGGAGGCGTTCTGCCCACTCGATCGCCACAATTCCCAGTTCTACCTCCATCCCTTCCCAATAGATTTCTGGAGTGATTGCTACTGTTTCTGAAGGTTCCAGGCGATAGAGATCGAGGTGATATAGGGGTATCCTGCCGCTCAGGTATTCATTAACTAAGGTGAAAGTTGGGCTGTCGATCGTCTCCCCAATTCCCAACCCCTCGCCAATTCCCTGAACCAGGGTAGTCTTGCCGCTGCCCAAATCTCCCTCCAACAGGAGGACTGTCCCCGATGGAAGCTGCTGTCCCAGGGTGATTCCCAGCTTTCGCGTTGCAGGGGCGTCGGGCAGAAAGAGGATTTTGGATTTTGGGCTTTGACATTTGGATTCGGAAGTTTGGACTTCGACGTGGGCACCGCTCGACTGAGAGCACTCCGAACGTCTCAGTCGAAGGATTTTGGATTCTGAATTCTCCCCATCTCGACATCCTTCTGCTCCCACCTCCTTGTTCCAATCTTCCCCTGCCCCAACCATGTTTTTTATCCCCCCACTTTCTATCTATCTCCCTACCTCCCTACTCCCTACTCCCTACTCCCTACTCCCTACTCCCTAC
>JBAUTA010000636.1:0-5830 GCA_049581985.1 Kovacikia sp. | reverse complement strand
CATTACCCTGTAAGCTGTTTGACTGACAAAACTCAGATTGCCCTCACCCCAACCCCTCTCCCAGAGCGGGAGAGGGGCTATCTCGCTCTGGTTCCCTCTCCCAATTTGGGAGAGGGCTAGGGTGAGGGTGATTCAGGCGATCAGACAAAAGATTTGTCAGTCAATCAGCCCTGTAAGAGTGGAGCTATAGCGATCCTATTTGGATGGTGAAAGTCTCTCCCTCCAGGGGAAAATTCACCACTCTGCTCGTTCACAAATGATTTAGGACTGTTATCACGAGCTAGCTAACGGCTAAATTGAGGGGCGGCTAGTAGACCATACGGAGCAGGCGAGTGACGAGTTTGCAACCGGATGACACCCAATATCTATAATAAATATCTATAACGATATAAATATCTATAACGATATCGCATGCACGCATCTCTTGTCCCTACTTCAACGCGCGAACTCTCAGGGTCTGGCGTTCGTGAACTTTACCATCATCCTTTCGCCTGTAGTTCAGGGAATGCGAGCTTCATTGGGGTCCGTCGTTATTTCAGGATGGGAGGATGAATTCCATCCCCAAAGGCATCGTCAGGTGAATCGCACCCCCCTATTTCTGGCCGAGGGAAATCCCGATCGCCCTCTTACCTGTAACCTGCGAACTCCGGCTAATCTCAGAAAGCGGATAATAGAAAAATCTTGACCTCTGCTCTCCATCCCGCGACCCCGGTATGCCTATGAAACCTTCCGATTTGCAAGCTCGGCTGGAATACTATTACGAACAGATTAAACCTGTAATTCTCAGCCGCCAGAATCCAATTACCGGCCTGCTTCCCGCCAGTACTGCGGTCAATGCCCACGGAGACTATACCGATGCCTGGGTGCGGGATAACGTTTACAGCATTCTGGCCGTTTGGGGATTAGCGCTGGCCTATCGCAAAAGGGAGGACGATCGGGGGCGCACCTTTGAGTTAGAGCATAGCGTCGTCAAACTAATGCGGGGGTTGCTGTTTGCCATGATGCGGCAGGCAGACAAAGTGGAGCAGTTCAAAGTGACCCAATTGCCCCTGGATGCCCTGCATGCCAAATACGACACCAAGACAGGCGGAACCGTGGTGGGGGATAGCGAGTGGGGACACTTACAGCTAGATGCCACCTCGCTTTTCTTGCTAATACTGGCTCAGATGACCGCCTCTGGACTGCATATTATCTACAACACCGATGAGGTCAATTTCATCCAAAATCTGGTCTACTACATCGGACGGGCATACCGGACTCCGGATTTTGGAATCTGGGAGCGGGGAAACAAGATCAACCACGGTAATCCGGAGCTAAATGCCAGTTCTGTAGGGATTGCTAAGGCAGCCCTGGAAGCCATGAGCGGCTTGAATCTGTTTGGTATCCACGGTGGGCAGGGGTCTGTGATCCATGTCCTGCCCGATGAAGTTGCCCGCTCGCGGATCACGTTGGAATCCTTGCTGCCGAGGGAATCCAGTTCTAAAGAAGTGGATGCAGCGCTGTTAAGCGTGATTGGATTTCCAGGGTTTGCCGTAGAGGATGAAGCCCTGTGCGATCGCACCCGCAATGACATTATTACCAAACTTCAGGGACGGTACGGCTGCAAGCGTTTCCTGCGAGATGGGCATCAAACGGTTCTGGAAGACACCCAGCGGCTCCACTACGAGCCCTGGGAACTTAAGCAATTTGAGCATATCGAGTGTGAGTGGCCCCTGTTCTTTACCTATTTATTGTTGGATGGGGTGTTCCGGGGCGATCTTGATCAGGTCAAAGAATATCAGGAGCGGCTGGAAAAAGTGCTGGTTGAGCGAGATGGGCTGCAACTATTACCAGAGCTTTACTATGTGCCCAAGGCATTCATTGACGCAGAGCGGGCAACGCCCCAAAGTCAGCAACGCCTGCCCAACGAAAACGTCCCCCTGGTTTGGGCCCAGAGTCTCTATCTGCTGGGGCAGATGCTGAGTGAAGAGCTGTTGGCCGTTGGCGATATAGACCCCCTGGGTCGCCATTTGCACATTCGGCAGCAGCGTAAACCGATCGTCCAGATTGCTCTGCTATCCGAAGATGAAACCCTTCAAGCAAAGCTGGCAGCCTATGGCATCGACACCCAGACCCCGAAGCAGGTCGAACCGCTCCAGGTGCGGCAGGCTGGCGAGTTGGCGGCAATCTATACCCAAGTTGGACGCAACGACAAGCTGGGGCTAACCGGAAGACCCGCCCGTCGCTTACGCAGTTTGACAACTTCCCGCATCTTCCGGGTGCGCGGCGAGACGATCGTCTTTTTGCCTTCCCTACTGGATCAGCAGCAGTTCTATCTAACGTTTGACCCCCACTTCCTGGTGGCTCAAATCCGGGCGGAGCTGGCGCACATCCAACGCCACTGGAGTCAGCTCGGACGCCCAACCATGACGTTGCTGTTAACCAAAACCTTGTTGGAAGCAGACGATCCCGAAGCGGATGACACCATGCCCCTGCTGACCCTGATCGGGGAACTCAAAAATGGGGATTGCCAGGGGGTCAAAGTCAAGCTGGGACGGCTGAATCAGTTCCTTCTGACGACGACGATAGAACGGATGGACTTTCTACACGATTTTGAATTCACCCGATCGCCCGTTCAAAATGCCCAACCTGAGTGCGTTTACCTGGCCTTCAACCCGGAAAGAAATGAACCATTGAGTAGTATTCAGGAGTTTAGACTAGAGTCTGAAACCAGCGTCAGCAGCCTGCTGGGTAGCTTAAGGGCGTCTGAAAACCTTTACGAACAGGTCGAAATATTGAGTACATTGGTGCGACTGAAAGGCTTAACCTTTGATACCGGGTTTGGCCAGCCAGAACAGGCAGTCACCGTGGCCCAATTGCTCAATGAAATCTACATCAAAGCCGGAAAGCTGGAGTGGTGGGCGATCGTTCGCCGGGTTGCGGGTCTATACGACAAGATGACGCTGAACCTGGCAGATGTGGTAACCGATATCCTGGTGCGGCAAAAGCAGATCGCGATCGGCAAATCCTACAGCGAAGCCTCCCTACTCACCAAACCCCTGACCCCAGCGGAAATCATGGAGAAAATCCGCGAATTCTGTCGGGAAGATATTCGCGATCGCATGTTGACTCAGGAAATTCTAATTTACTTAAGCCTGCTGATTAAAGCAGAACCCCAACTGTTCAATGGGCTGCTCACTCTACGGGTTGGCTACCTGATCCTGCTGATCACCAGCGAACTGGTCCAGGAACTCCAGGTGACGCAGGATGAAGCCTACGAACGGTTGATGCAGCTTAGCCCGCACGAAATTCAGACGCGCCTGTATCAAGTTCTGGTGGGTTACGCAGGTCTGGACAAAGCCCTGTTCCGGCAGGAATCTCTGCACGTTAAACAGCAGGACAAGGATATTGATTGGGTCGTGCAAGCCGATGTCGAAGCAACGAAACCTGCAACCGAAAACTGGCGGCGAAAACGCCAACTGGATGGATCCCTTAACCGGATTCCCAAGAACTTCTACCCCAGGGTGTGGCAAGTGCTTCAGCACTGCCGCGGCCTGGTGATTGGTGACAAACTAGAACGCCGCAATCGTCTGGACAGCGAAATGCTTTTGGCGGAAATGACCCCCGGAGAAAAGAACTTTGCCCTTCAGATAGAACACCTGCTGAATAAAATCCAGGCTCCCGAATACCGTCAGGTCAATGTGGAAGCCCTGATGGAACTGGCCACGATCGCCGAACGCAATCCCAGCCTGCAAATTACCGAATACATCGTTCTGGATGTCCTGATTGGTCACGCTGTCCGCCTGGCATGGCTCGATCACCATCCCGAACACAGCCATCGCTACGATGAACACAAGGCTTCTGCCTGGCGATCGTTCTACGAAAGCTCTCCCTACGACTGCGCCAACCACATTGCCAAAGCTCTGAAATTCCTGACCCGCTTGGGGCAGCAAACCCCCGTTTAAGGGGAATGGGAACTGGGGATGGGCAGGAATGGTAACAGCGGCAGCGCTGGGGAGGATCAAAGTAACACGATGCAGCATCCATTGAAGTGGGTTTCATCCGCGATCGTAAACTTTATTCTCATTGCCATGACAGATAAAAAATCAGGAGTATTCTAATAGTAGAAGCTAAACAGCTTCCCCAGTAAACGGAAGAAACACTTCCATCAAGTAGGAGGTTAAAAATAGGATCCTCAGTTAATTTACTGGATTGTATCGCAACAGCATTCAACCAAGTTCTCGATAGTTCCTCTTAAATTTGATGGGGAGCAATATAGCTGAAGTCCACCTGATTTAATGCTTCACTTAACGCCTTAAAGTAGGTTTTTCATCAGCATAACTCCATATAGATTCGCCACAGAAGAGGAATAATTTCAAAGAGGCTCTTCTGGGTGCTGTTGCCCATTTGAATTGATCATGGTTTTAGTGGATTTCCATTATTCAAAGTGTTAGGGGCATTCCATACAATGCCCCTAACACTTTTTTGCAAGGGGCGTATAACCGAAATACAATCGCGACGGGTGCACCATTGTGTTTAGAGAATTCAACATTCAACGCCCTGCCGAAAAGCAACTCCTCCTCATCCTCCTCTTTCTAATTGCAGGGAGTTGCTTGAGATTAATCTGGGCGGCAGATATGGAGTGGAAAAGTGAAGAAAAATGGATGTTTGAGCAAGCTCAATTAGTTGCTCGAGGTGTCATTCCCCTGCCTATAACCGGAATGCAAAGTGGAGTTTCCGTACCAAATCCAGGCATGACCGTTTGGTGGTTTGCCATAATTGCGGTTTTTGCCCATGACCCAATTTCAATGGTGCGTTGGGTCCAATTCGTCAATATCCTGACAATTTGGCTGTTCTTCTTCTTTGTTTTCTGGCAAATTTCCCCGCAAGAGCGCAAACCCTGGCTATGGGGTTTGGCGATCGCCAGTGTCAATCCCTTAGCTGTTGTTTTTTCTAGAAAAATCTGGATTCCAGATTTACTGGCCCCCTTCTGCTTTCTTGTATTCCTCGGTCATTGGTTTAGGGAAAAACTCTGGGGAGGTTTCCTTTGGGGAATCGCTGGCGCTTTGATTGGACAGGTTCACATGGGGGGATTCTTTCTCACCTTTGGGCTGCTGCTGTGGACTGTTTGGCACGATTACAAACATCAAACCCTCCAAAAAACCGCCTGGGTTCCGTGGGTTTTGGGTACTGTGCTTGGGGGCCTTCCCCTGATACCCTGGGCTTGGGTTGTTATCCCTCAGATGGGGCACTATACTCGTTCATTTATTGGTCTTTTAGTCCCTAAATTCTACGTCCACTGGGTAACCACCGCAGTGGGAGTTAATCTGAGTAATCCCCTGTTAAAAATCTTCTGGCGGAACTTCCTGAGCGAACCGATTATCTTTGGTATTCCCACTTACTTAATGATTCCAGCCCATCTCTTTTTATTTGGAATCGGGTGTTATGCCGTTTACAAATTTTTCAAATCCCACAAAAGCTCCTCTGACCAGACATCTCCAAATAACGCAAGTAACGCCCATTCAGCCCTAAATTTTTACTTCAAAGCTTTAGGCCTGGGAGTAGGGGGGGCTTTTACTCTTTCAGGAATTAATGTGGAACCTTACTACATTCTGGTAGTGTTTCCATTCCTATTCATCTGGCTGGCGTTGGTGTATCAAAATCAGGTCAAGTTGCTGATTACAATTGTCCTCATCAAGCTTTTCATTAGTATGACATTTTTGGTCTTTATCCATCGCACAGGCGGCTTTCCTGATCCGGGTTATGGCATTGTGTATAGGCTTCAGGTTCAGCAGCCATAACCTCTGTCTACCCCGTTAGAGTTCTCCAGGCTGGGCAGGATGTCTTTCCA
>JBAUTA010000635.1:0-3282 GCA_049581985.1 Kovacikia sp. | reverse complement strand
GCTCTGGCTCGAGATGTTAAAACCCTGCTCCAGTGGTTAACCCACGATGTTCTGGAATTAGCTCTTGTCGCTCTGGCAGAGCGACAAGAGCTATACGATTTCGCGGTGGCACAACTCCAGCTCAGAGAAGGGATGGGCGGCAAGAAGGTACGTGTCCTGCGCAAGGCTCTACAGAATCAGCGCGATGATATTCTGGGGTTTGCTCAGGTCCTTGATGACAAGCTCGACGAGATAGCCAAGAGGCTGAATACGCCTTTGTATTGGGTGCGGCAGATGTGTTTGCTTTTCCGTAAACAGCCAACCTCCACCCCTTACTGGCAAGTCTGGAATCAGCTACATCAGGAGCTGTCGTGGAAGTTTCATTCACTGTACGAAGCCGTCCAGGAAGCGATGAGGCAGACCCCCAGAGCGAGTTCATTGGTGGAGAATCTGAACTCTCGACTACGGAATTACTTCTTCCTGAGGAAACAACTCGGCCCTTCCTATCTGAACCTCCTGCAATTCTTCCTGAATCACCGTCCATTTATGCGCAGTGAATGTGAAGAACGGGTGGACAAAAGTCCCAAAGAGTTGATGACGGGAGAAAGTCATCCCCACTGGTTGGAGCTACTGGGATTTAAGCGCTTCCAACAAGCCTAACGAAAAGCAAAAATGATACCCAGGTCATCATCGCAATGATGGCCAAATTTGTCGTGCCAGTGTTACCTAAAAACGGCCAATTTTGAACCAGGCCCGATTCTCTATGCCTATTCTGGCTACAACCGATTTAGTCTAAACGCCAACGGTTAAACGATGGCCAGATTATTCAAATTGCCCCTGAAGCCAGTGATTTCAACAATCGCGTCAGTCTTTTCTGAGAACCCAGGCACTACATCATTGAGCGCCACTAATCGGCGTGTACCGAAGGTAAAGGTAGCAGCACCGTTGGTAACAAAATTTGTCGAACTTAACAAATTGCCAATGGTATTGGCATCAAGGTCTGTCACATTGCCCAGCTTCTTCAGATTGGCGGCACTGACAGCGTTGGGACCATCGATGACGTCGGTGCCAATTTTCAGATCGGTGATGTGATCGAATCCTTCCAGCAGGGAATCCGTGAGGGTCGTGTAACGGAAGGTATCATTTCCGTTACCCCCGGTGAGGTTATCTACTCCCGCACCCCCCACCAGCAAGTCGTCGCCGTTGCCGCCGAGCAGGGTGTCATTGCCAGCATTCCCAAAGAGGGAATCGTTTCCGTTGCCACCATCGAGGTAATCGGGACCACTGTTGCCGTTGAGGATGTCCTTACCATTGCCTCCCAATTGACGGGTTCCGACGGCAATACTGGCGATATCAGTGGCGGATGAGAAGGCGGAGATACCTCCTGTCGTGGTGATGTTGACCTTGGTACCAGCCGTTCCACTGGTTTGATCCCAAGCCCGGTAGCGGAGAGTGGGATTGGTGAAGTTTTGCCCACTGGGGATAAAGCGAATTTGGTCGCTATCGCGCAGCAGGAGCGCTTGGCTGGCAGATACTGACCCCACATTGAGCCAACCACTGCCGGTGTTGTATTGCCAGGTGCCATTGGTGGCGGTGCCTTCGGTGAGGGCAATGCCTTCCACCGCTCCGCTATCTACATCGGTAACGGAGGTTCCGAGGAAGGAGGCAACCGTCTGACCAGGATTGGAAGTATCGGCCTGATTAATGGGAGTCAGCGTTGGGTTGGTGGCTGTCAGGACTGGTGCATCGTTGACGGGGAGCAGAGTAAGGTTGACGGCTGCGGGGGTGGTTGCGTAAGTCTTGCCATCAGAACCGTTCCAGGCAAAGCTAACGGGACCATTGAAGTTAGCATCAGGCGTAAAGGTCAGGCTTCCTAAGTCAGCCACCGCAATGTCTACATTGGGACTAACATTCACGCCACTGAGTTTCAGGGTGCCGTTAGCAGGAAGACTGGTGAACTTGACTGTGGTGAGGGTGTCTCCGTCCACGTCGGAAAAGGCATTGTTGAAGTCAGCAGCCGTAAACATGATGGCGGTATCCTCATTAGCTGATCGGTTGACGGCACTAAGGGTAGGGGGACGGTTGACTAAACCAACCGTTGTGGTGGCATCAGCCGAGGTGGGACTGGCTTCGACGTAGCCAACGTTGTCTTCAGCAACGCTGTAAAACGAGTAGGTCCGTCCAGCCGCCCCATTATAAGTAGCTGATGTTGCTGTGGTATTGTCTAGCCAAAGCTGGTAGTTGCTGCCATCGACAGAGGCAAAGATGTCGTAGGTGGCGATGCCACTGCCATCGTCAGTGCCGCTCCAGCTGACAGTGAAGTTAGGATCAGTGACGCTTGCGGGTAGGGCATTGACTGCGCTGCTGGGCGTCCCAACATCAATGGTGTTAAAGATAGGTGCTGTATCAAGGGGTGGATTGACATCGAAAACAATGGTTGCTTGGGCATCTAGTACATCGCCTGTCTGAAGATTTTGCTTGGGACGGACGGTGTAGTTTACAAATCCATCACCACTACCTTCAGCATTCGTAGGGGGCAGGAAGCCCAGAAACGGATCAGATGGGAGATCGCCTGTTAGTGGGTCAATGGTTGTGAACTTCCATGCAACTTGTCGATTGGCAATGTCCACGTCAGCGTTAACATCAACCAGGTAGCCATTGCTACTGGTGAAGTCTAGACGATTCTGGAAGTGTAAGGCCTGATCACTGGGAATCTGGAAAACTAAGTTACCCCAGCCAAAACTTTGGAGTTGAGTGGTGGTGGGGTCGAGATCAGGGTCAAGTGGTTGGGTGATGGTAACTTCTTGGGCAGGTGCGGTAGCGGTAGCGAGGTTCTCGAAGTTAATGGTGTAGGGAAGGAGTTGAGGCTTGGCAATCCAGTTGGCGGCACCGGAGCCAGCTGGTCCAATGATGTCATTGGGATCTTGAGATTGAATAATCTTTGTGTCATCTTCATGTTTAGGCTTTGGGTCTAAGGTTTCGTCAGGTATTGTGGTTGGAGGTGGTTCCGGCGGGAAGATCTCCCGTAGTAGTTCAGGTAGGGTATTCCAATTGCCTGAATCAATAATATCGCCTACCTCAATAAGCTTATTAATTATGTCGACAGCAGTTATGTCTTTTGTTTGATTATAAAGCTCTTGGAAAACAGGAGGGCCACCAGCGCTTTGAGCTAGTCGTATAGCCAGAGGTACTACTGCAGCTTGTACGCTGGGATTTAGGAGGACGAATTCAGCAATCGGTATAAGGATTCCGAAGGCACCGGAGGGGTCGATAGACGATATGGGATTATTTAAGACATAACTG
>JBAUTA010000634.1:0-2469 GCA_049581985.1 Kovacikia sp. | reverse complement strand
CCAGGCACTATATAGACAGATTTTTTTCTACCCTAAGTAGCAAATTTGGGCTCTTAGACTGCACAAAGTCTGCCCTAACAGGCAATTTTCGGATCTTAGACAGAATATAATCTGCCCTAATTGACACGTCTGGGATTTAGGGTAGACTACTTCAGCAAAACTTTATACAAGTACTGAGAGGTTGGAGGTAGTATTTGGTACATAAGAACTAATTTGTGATTCAGGCTATGTATCATCCACCCAGGAAGTTACTTGACCAAGTTCGAGATGTGATTCGGCTCAAGCACTGCTCCTGCCGCAATTACTCAATAACCGCTGGTAAAGTCCTGGTTCAGAAGCCTCAAACGACACAAATTCGTTGATCAAATACCAAGTTACCAGCACTTATTGAGAAGTTACAGGCTAGGGGGGATCTTGAAGTGTCTACTATCACAGCCTATACCTTTTCAAACACCCTCTTAATTCAGTGCCATTTGCCTCTCTTAAGGTTGATGAATTTGTTGAGGAGGCAAGTCTCAATAGAGAAAGCTGCCCCCATGAATCCTGATTTCAATAGTTGATTTCAATAATTTGCGCCTACTTACTGAGTGTTGTAAACAAACCAACAAAATGTCCTACTTTAGGGCATTTTTTCTATGATCACTGCAAGAAATCATGACCGATCAAACTTTCATTCAACCCTTAAACAGCATCATTCCAGACAATGATGCTGCTGATGCCGTTTTATCTCGTTTAATCCCAAAACTGGGTAAATTGCTTGACTGCGATCGCTGCTTCCTTTACTTACGCAATCCATTCAACAAATTTGGCAAAGTTACCCATTGCTGGCGGCGTAGTTCCCAATACCCCGATATCGGTGATCCAGCCTGGCAGCAGGAACCAGACTCCTTGCCGCAGACAGATCCGCTGTTTGCCGCTGCCTTACGCATAGAACCCAGCATTTTTGTAGAAGATGTCGAAACAGCCAGTCCAGAGGTGGTGAATTTAAGGTTTGAACAAAACAACTTTGGACATAGGGCCCTGATTCATTCGCACTTAGTTCAAGATGGCCTCCTTTGGGGAGTATTGCAACCCTGTGTATTTAACCACCCACGAGTTTGGACTGAGTTCGATCGCTCCCTGATTGCGCAGGTAGAGCAGACCATAACCCCCCTGGCAATTGCCCTGGTAAAGGCATTAGTGCAACAAAAATAAAGGGTTGAACGGGAAGAAAGGGTTCCACCCCTTCTGGGGGGCAAAGCTTCCACTCCCCCAGGTACAAACTTGATGATTTGCACCATGAGTAGTTCGTCTAGATCGATTTTGAGGCTTGACTCAAATCTACAAATCTCATATTCCAGGGGCTTTGGGGGTTTTCAACCCTGCAAAACTGGCTTGCCAGATGATTAGATAAAAAGGATAAAGATGCATGATTGTTAACCTGACTGAGAATGGCTGGGAGATTATTTATCATCGTGCCCATGCCTTGCTTGCAGCCCAACTCGCCGGACAGTGGCGAAAGTCCGATTCTCCTGAACGCCTGTATGAAACGATCGCCGCCATCTCTCACCACGACGATCTGGAGCAGGAATGGGAAGGAAACGAACTAACGGAAGCGGGAGCTCCCCTGGACTTCACCCTGAATTCCGACTCATCCCTGGAGAAGTTGAAAGCATTGATTACGAGTGCCCGCTATCGGGGACGGTGGGTTACCTATTTGACTTCCAAGCATATCTATTTTTTAAACCAAGCCCAGCAGGGAAAGTCGCCGGAATGGGAGGCTTTTCTGAAGCAACAGTTGAAATCCCAGGAACAGTGGCGAAAAGAACTGGGTATCGACAAAGACAAGGCTGAGCGGGCTTATCAGTTTATGCGGTGGTGCGATCGGCTATCGCTGATTTTGGCTCAAAAGAAGATTCCTGATGCTGGACGGGCCTTGGAGATTACCAGTGGCATCGATGGGCAACGCTATGATATCCGGGGATTAGCCGACGGACGAGTTACGGTCGAACCCTGGCCCTTTGAAGCGGATCAGTTCACAGTCAACGTGGAAGCCTGCCAGCTTGCAGAGCTAAAATATCGCGATAACAATTCCCTGGTTAAAGCCCTACAACAGGCCCCCATCAAAGTTTTGGAATGGACGTTTGTCAAACAAAAGGTAGGCAACCCAAGCGATCGCTAGGGTTGCAAAGCATCAATTTTGCACCCTGGGGGAGGGGCTACCGTGCACACACAAGTTATCTGGCCAATGCTGGGCTTGATCCTCCCTAACCCTCCTTAAAAAGGAGGGAACCGGATCGGAAGTCCCCTTTTTAAGGGGGATTGAGGGGGATCTTGCAGAGTTTTGGTATCCGATTCGAGATGTGTGTACACAGGAGGGGGGTTCCTCTGCAACCCTCACCGCCGACCCGGAATTGTAAATTACAGCGGTTGCTGATTGGATAAGCCACACGATGTGGCAGTTTGAGAAGCTACTGTTTAGTCTTTCCC
>JBAUTA010000633.1:0-7046 GCA_049581985.1 Kovacikia sp. | reverse complement strand
CACCTTCATCTTGCAACCTTCATTTTTTACATGGGGATTAGAGATTGACACGCTGAGAGATCAAGAAAACGTGGAGGGGAAGGTAAGATGAGGGGCGTTTCTTCCGGTTCCCTGCTCCTATCCTCCTCCTCTTTGGGCCAAGACCGGAAAGTCCTTCACCATCGACTATCGGTTCACGATATCCTAAACCAAGCTCCCATTCCCCAATCTCAACCTTGATTCATGCGACTACTCTGCCTCAGCAACGGTCACGGAGAGGATGCGATCGCCCTCCGCATCCTGCAAGCCCTCCAACAACAGCCCAACGCTCCCTCCCTAGAAGCACTGCCGATCGTGGGTGAAGGACACGCCTACACCAAAGCCAGAATTCCCCTCATCGGTTCGGTGAAAACTATGCCCTCCGGTGGCTTCATCTATATGGACGGGCGACAGTTGGCGCGGGATATTGGAGGAGGATTATTGCAACTGACGCTGACGCAGCTTAAGGCAATCCGGGCTTGGGCAAGAGCCAGGGAGACAGAAGACGCCCCAACCCCCCAACGCCCCAACCCCCCGACCCCCTCTCCCATTCCCGCTTCCCCTTCCTCCATCATTCTCGCCGTTGGCGATATCGTTCCCCTCCTGTTTGCCTGGCTTAGTGGTTTGCCCTACGCCTTTATCGGAACTGCGAAATCCGAGTATTACCTGCGAGATGAGACCGGATGGTTGCCGCGGGAATCGTGGTGGAGCGATCGCTTAGAACGCGCCACTGGCTGCGTCTACCACCCCTGGGAACGCTGGCTCATGAGCCGTCCCAACTGCAAAGCCGTTTTCCCGAGAGATAGCATCACGGCAAAAGTTCTGAAGCAATACAGTGTTCCTGCCTTTGACCTGGGCAATCCGATGATGGATGGGATTGGGGGAAGACTTGAGGGGAGGCATCAGGGATGGGAAATAGAGGATGGGGAATCAAAAGGCAAGCCTCAAAAGGCAGAGGAAGATAGGGGAAATCCAAAATTCGCTCAAGCCTCAAACCCCGTCCGCGCCACCCTCACCATCGCCCTGCTGCCCGGTTCCCGGCCACCGGAGGCCTACGCTAACTGGGAAACGATTTTGTTGGCAGTGAATGGGTTGATCGCTAAAATGGGGCGACCGTTGAAGTTGTTGGCTGCGATCGCCCCTGGCTTGGACTTGAAAGAACTCCATCAGATAATTTCCGATTTTCGCTGGCAGCAGGTTTCAGAAAATGCCTACTCTGTGGGATGGGGGGAAACCCAGGCGACGCTGGTGCTGGCTCAGGATCAGTTTGCGCAGTGGCTCCGACAGGCAGATTTGGCAATCTCAATGGCAGGCACCGCAACCGAGCAGTTTGTCGGGTTGGGCAAGCCTGTTATCACCATTCCCGGTAAGGGGCCGCAGTTTACGCCTGCCTTTGCGGAGGCCCAGACTCGTTTACTGGGGCCATCGGTGACCCTGGTGGCGGAACCTGCTCAGACTGCTTATGCGATCCAATCACTGTTTGGCAACCCCGATCGGCTCCAGCTGATCGCCGAAAATGGTGGTCGCCGGATGGGCGAATCGGGAGCGGCTCAGCGAATAGCAAACTGTTTGATGAACGTGTTAGAGAAAGGCAAGTTAGAGACAAATTAGAGCAACTTAGAGGCAACTTGGAACAGATTGATGTTATCTATCCTTCCCATCAAAACAACTTCTAGAAGCAGGTTCATTTTTTGGCTGAGTCTGAGCTTAACGGTTTCTTGTTTATATAGTGGATTGGCAGTTCAAATAGGCTTCAGTAGTGAATATGTTGTGCAGGACGACTTTCGGGTTTTTCTAATTTGGATGCAGCGCTTTGTCGATCCCACCTTGCTACCCAATGATCTGCTGGCAAACTATTTTCAGTCAGTCACTCCCTGGGGCTACGGAATGCTTTATCAGCTAGCAGCTAGCTTAGGCATCCCTCCCCTTTTGTTGAGCAAACTCTTGCCCATCGGATTGGGATTAGTCATGACAGGTTACTGTTTTGCCCTCTGTTTAAAAATACTACCAATCCCAATCGCGGGGTTTATCAGCGCCTTGCTTTTAAACCAAAGTCTTTGGCTGAAAGATGATTTGCTCAGCGCAGCACCCAGGGCTTTTTTGTATCCATTTCTGCTGGCATTTCTTTACTATCTTCTAGAAGGCTCCTGGTTATTAATTTGCCTCACGATTGTATTGTTGGGATTGTTTTATCCGATTGGGGTTCTGCTCGCCGCAGGACTTCTATTACTCAAGCTGCTGATTGCCATCGGGGCATCCTATCAGGCAAAACAGCTAAAGCCTTTGGCCCTCCAAGCTCTTTCCTGGCAAAATCTTTCCCGGCAATTCCTGTTCAACCAGTTTCGGAGCCATAGGAACCTTTTGATCTATATCACGGGGTTAGCCGTTGCTGTATTGGTACTGCTATCCTATGCATTCAACGAATCCCAATTTGGTCCTACGGTTACCTTAGCTGAGGCTAGAACCTGGCAGGAGTTTACGCCTGGGGGCAGAATTCCTTTCTTCGACGATGCCCATCCGTGGAATTTTTGGTTTAAGGGGTCGCATAGTAGCCTTCGCCTGGCTTTAAACCCACCCCTGGTAGGGGCAGCATTTTTGTTGCCGCTTTTAATGCGTTATCCATCTCGATTTCCCTTAGTCAAACAAATACGCAATCACGTAGGGATCTTAGCTCAGATGGTCTGGGTGTCTCTTGCCTGGTTCTTGATTGCCCATGCGCTTTTTTGTCGGCTTTATCTTCCTAGTCGCTATACCCAACATAGTCTGCGAATTGTGATGGCTCTGGCAGGTGGAATTGCCCTGACGATCGTAGGAGACGCCATCTTACAAAAGATCCTGAAATCCTCCAGATCTGCCATCCTTTCTAAACAGAATCTCCTGGGAATTAGCGTAATGGTTCTGTTAGGAATAATGCTCCTTTTTTACCCCAATCTCTTTTGGAAAAAGTACTTTCCAAATGACAGCTATGTCTTCGGAGAATTCCCAGTTCTGTACACGTTTTTACAGCATCAACCCAAAGATAGTGTAATTGCTTCTCTGACGGAAGAAACGAATAATTTACCAATTTTTGCCCAGCGCTCGATTTTAGCCAGTCGAGAATACGGAGATCCATATCATGTGGGCTACTATCGCCGTTTTCGGGAACGGGCGCGTGATCTGATCCAGGCTCAATATAGTCCTGATTTGACAGAGTTAACGCGGGTGATTCAAAAGTACAAGGTGTCTTTCTGGTTGCTAGAAAGATCCGCCTTCACCCCTGGATATTTGAAAGGAAATTCCTGGTTCAGCCAATATCAACCAGAAACAGCAGAGGCAATCGCCAGACTAGAGCAGGGCACTCAACCAAGATTAGTCGATGAAATCGATCGCTGTTCCGTGTTTCAAACGGGAGATCTCGTGCTTGTAGAGGCGAAGTGCATTGGAAAATATTAGCTATCGCTGAATTGATTAGGACAGAGGATTCAAGGGGGTGTAGGGGCGTTCCAGCCAGGGGTTCCACCCCTGCACCTCGTCCTAACCCATAGGGCTACAGAGATCGCCCTTTTCAAGGGTGTGGGATCTAGTGAGGGTGCTTCGCGCCCCACTGGATCTCACATTCCTGTACTTCATCCTAACAGCCTGTCGGAGTAATCGAAGTTCTCGTTACTAGGCTCTGCCTGGTAACGTAAAACTGGAGGCTCTGCCTCCATCTGAACTAGAGGCAGAGCCTCCAGACAGGCATTCCCAGGAGGATTCTGGGAACGAGGAGAGTCTCCCCGACTGGCTGTTAGCTAGTTAATTGCCTTTCTGACTAAAATTACAGTGCAGTCGCAGTTACGGGCGATCGCCTCTGGAATATTGCCTTGAATTGCTTGCTGCAACAAACCCTCGCGGCTGGCTCCTACGACAATCACATCACACTGGTCTTTCTGCGCCATATCAATCACAGCATCAGCAACTGAGTCAGCGCAAACCGGGATGGTGATTACTGGCTTATGGAGCCGCTGCCGCAGAAATGCCGCATCTTTTTCTAGAAGACTGGTGTCAGGTATTGCCTCGGAAGGAGGAAACACCTGACAGAGGCGAATATCTGGCTGCTGGGTCAGGGAAACCAGGGCAGGCAACAGCGTAATCGCATGTTGGGAATTGGGGCCACCCGCCACTGGCACTAACCAGCGACGGAGTCCCATCAGGTGCAACAGGGTTTGAACTGACTCCGGCGCGGATCCTGGGATTTTTTCTACTTCATCTACTCCAAAATCTTTTCCAGGTTTCACCAGCACCACATCGCAGCCAGCCTGGCGGATCACGGTATCGACCACATTGCCAAAAATGCGACCGGGAGTAGAGGTATTCCCTTTCCAGCCCATGACGAGTAAATCGATGTGGCAGTCTTTGATGGCCTCCAACATTGCCTGCGTCACACTATGCGTTGCCCGAATCTGGGTATGAACCGGAACCTGCCAGATTTTTGCCTGCCTGGCTGCCTGCGCCAAGAGCCGTCGGCTCTTGGTGGTGTTGATGCTGCTTTCTGCTGGGGAACTATGACGAGGAACCAGGACGATCTGGAGACATTCCACTTCGTAGTTGCGCTCGCGGGCGATCGCCAGTGCTAGTTTGAGTAGTCCGGGGGCTGTCTGGGGATTGCTCAAGGGCAACAACAATCTGCCCTTGCCACGGGTAGGCGATCGGGTCTGGTAAACCACATAGGAAGGCTCGGGTTGGGGTCCTACCTGATCGGTTCCTCCCCGTAACAGATCCGACTCTACCCGCAGAATATCGCTACGGGTAATGATTCCCACCAGTTTTCGCCGATCGACCACGGGCAACCGAGATAGCTTGTAGCGTGAGAGCAAGTAAAGAACCTGACTCAACATATCTCCCGGACGCACGGTAATGGGGCTGGGAGTCATAATGTCCTGCAACAAATTGCTTCCTGGCAATTTCCGTTGAGTGACCTTATCTAGATCCGTTAGCGTCACGATTCCTACCAGCTTACCGTCGTCCACAACCGGAAAGCCCCGATGGTGGGACTGGGAAAATTCCTGAACCGCTTCATCTAAGGTAATTTGACTGGTTAGGGTTTCCACCTTTTTCTGCATCACATCTGCTGCGGTGAGCCGTGTCCAAAGTCCGTCACTGGCCGTTTCTGGCTCCAGATGGATGCCTTTTAACTCCAGCATGTGGGTATAAATAGAACCGGGAGCAAACTGCTCTGCAATCAGATAGGCGGTAACTGCGGTAACCATTAAGGGCAACACCAGATTGAAATTGGTGGTGATCTCAAACACAATCACGATCGCCGTTACAGGGACCTTGGCAGAGGCCCCTAAAAACGCACCCATGCCTGTCAGAGCATAGATCAATGGGTCACCGCCCACCAGGGCGCGTTCTCCCATCCCAATCACGTTGCCCAGGGCAGCCCCCAGAATCAACCCCGGAACCAGTAACCCGCCTGGAGTTTCAGCACTGCTGGCAACGACCGCCAGGATAAACTGAAACACAAACGCCCCAATGGCCATTTGCCAGCTGACATCCCCCCCTGTTAAGTAAACTTCCAGAGTCGAATGTTCTCGAAACACAACGGGTAAAAGGGAAGCACTGACCCCAGAAATCAGGCCTGCCAACCCAATCCGAAAAGGCAGGTTAAGGCGCACCTTGCGTCGGCTAAACTCCAGCCCCCAGAGAATGCTGCGGTTAAAAAATGCCGCCAACAACCCCGCCAGTGCTCCCAGGAGCAGGAAAAACGGAATTTGTTGCGGGAAAAAGGTGATGGGGTGGGTCATCGGGTTAAACCCCAGTTTCAGTCCGGGTCCCCCCAGAACATGGGAAACCACCCCCCCCGTAAAGGAGGCCAGGATGGCGGTGCCCAATGTCAGGCTGGAAACATCCTGAAGTAATTCTTCGATGACAAACATAACCCCGGCGATCGGGGCATCAAAACTTGCCGCCAACCCTGCTGCGGCCCCTGCGGCAATGAGCTGCCGCCGATGGTCGGGGGAAGCAGGCACCCAGCGACTGAGCTGGGCTGCCAACGCTGCCCCAATCTGAATGGTTGGGCCTTCTCGCCCCAAAGCAAAGCCAGAGCTAAGGGTTAAGGTGGTGCTGATCAATTTGACTACGGCGACCCGTAGATTCAGAGTAATCGGAACATAGGCAAGGGCGGCTTTGACCTGGGGAATTCCCCCCCCCGCAGCTTCCGGGGCAAACCGCTCAACCAGCAAACCAGCTACAGAGCCACCTACAACTCCCACGACTGGCAGCAGTAACCAGACTGGCAGAGGCAGAGATTCGTTCAGCCGCCATTCTCCCAACCATTGGACACTCCGCTTCAAAAAAACTGCTGCCAGCGCTGCAACCAAACCAATTACGACAGCTTCGAGGACTGCCAGTCGCTTAGGGGTAAGCAGTTGATAAATTGATTTAGCAATGGATGAGGGCTGCATAGAGCACTGGTAAAGGGAAAGCAACCTGAATCAGAATCCTACTCCCCATACTCTGAATGCGTTGAGGAGTCTTCACGTCCATACGCTAAATAATAGCGAGAACGATCGTCCCCTCGTCTGAACCGTTGGCCAAGCTTACAACCAGGGTAAGTCATTACCTAATAAGCGCCGTTGTCTTTTGGAAAAACAACGACCCCTATCGTTTTAAAGATAATCCACAGGTCCATTAAGAAACTGCGAAAGTTGACGTAGTAAACATCAATTTGAACCCGGCGGGGATAGGGAATATCGTTTCGCCCAGATACCTGCCAAAGACCTGTGATCCCCGGTCGGATGCTAAATACTTTTTCCGCATAGGAACCGTATCGCTCCAACTCCTCAGTAATCACAGGGCGGGGACCAACCACACTCATGTCACCTTTCAGGACATTGAGAAACTGGGGAAACTCATCCAGACTGGTCGTTCTGAGAAAACGGCCAATCCAGGTAATGCGAGGATCCCGTCTCAATTTGAAATTGTCCCGAAATTCCTGACGTAAACGCGGTGAAGTCTCCATCATTTCCATTAGAACTTCATCCGCATTGCTAACCATGGTTCTGAAC
>JBAUTA010000632.1:0-4752 GCA_049581985.1 Kovacikia sp. | reverse complement strand
CATCACCCCAGACCCTTTCGGGGGGTGGGGGGGAGTTAGACCCCCACATTGCGGGGGACAGTGTATTTTCTGTGACGCTGGGCCACAGAACATGCATTGACAGGGGGGAAGTCCCCCGGCAGAGGATTGGGTTTAAGACAAGATATGTATACACAGTAGGTGGGAGGGGGGACTTCATCCCTGCTCCCCGCCCCGCTGAGCATTAATGACGGCTACCGACCTGCCCATTGGAAATCATACCAATTTAAAAAATGAAAGTTGCAGATGGGTGTGTGGGCTTCGCCCCCAACCAGGGGTTCCACCCCTGCACCCCGTCCCCAATCTGCCCTGTTCGCTATTTAAATTGGTATCAGTTGGAATATCAGCAGTATGAAATAGCCCCTTGTTCTTGGATAGGTTTAGCTTGAACTGGTATTACCTCCAATAACAAATGTACCGCGGACATCCTGCAACTCAAGGTAGGATTCTTGTCAACTGTACTGTGATGACTATTCAGGCGCGTGAATCTGAAAATTAATCGATTTCCATCGGTTCTATCCCCGGTTCTGGCGATCGCCGCTGCCCTGTTAGTGGGGGCCGGGTTGATTGCGATCGCAGGGGTCAGTCCGATTAGAGCCTACTCTGTTCTGTTTAGCGAAGCTCTGGCAAACTACTACGGCTTTGGCAACACCCTGACCAAAACCGCTCCCCTGCTGCTGACCAGTCTGGGGGTCCTGGTTGCACTGAAGGCAGGGCAATTTAATATTGGTGGCGAAGGGCAAATCTATATGGGAGGGTTGGGTAGCGCTGTCGTCGGGCTTTACCTGCATGGCCTACCTGGCCTGATTCACATTCCCCTCGCCCTATTAGGCGGATTTCTTCTGGGCGCACTCTGGGGTTTTATTCCGGGCTATCTTAAGGCAATTCGGGGCGTCAATGAGGTGATTACCACCCTGCTGCTGAACTACATCGCCCAAAATCTGGTGAGCTATCTGGTCAGTGCTCCCCTAAAGGAACCCAGCGCACCTACCCCATTTAGTCCAATGATTGATCCTGCGGCCCAATTGCCCATTATTTTGCCCCAGACCCAAACTCACGCCGGGATTATTTTGGGACTGGCTGCCACGGTCATTTTGTGGGTCGTCTTTGCCCATACTCCCTGGGGCTATCAGATCGAAACCGTCGGGCAAAATCCAATCGCTGCCCACTATGCCGGAATTTCCGTTAAGCGCACCATTATGTTGGTGATGGCAATGGCAGGGGGACTGGCAGGACTGGCAGGCTCCGGTGAAGTCATGGGGCTAAAGTATCGCCTGTTCGAGAACTTTTCCCCAGGATATGGCTTTGATGCGATCGCGATCGCCTTTCTCAGCCGTGGCAATTTAGCAGGCATCACCCTCACTTCTTTGTTCTTCGGTGCCCTCCGCAGCGGCGCAAACGTCATGCAGCGCAGTGCTGATGTCCCCGTTACTGTGGTTTACCCTATTCAGGGACTCACTGTTTTGTTCATAGCCATCAGCCTTGTCCTGGAACGAAGAATCGCAACCAATCAAGGGTAACCTCCCCTCTTCCTCGCTCCTCCATCTACCCATCTACCCATCTACCCCCCTCCCCATGACCTCCCCCCTCCCCTTCCTCTCCGATTACCTGGCTGCTAGCGTGCGGTTATCGATGCCATTGGCGTTTGCAGCTTTAGGTGGGCTGTGGTCTGAGCGATCGGGAGTGCTGAATATTGCGCTAGAGGGGATGTTGTTAACGGGAGCGTTTGTAAGTGCCGCAGCAACTTTTTATGCGGGAGGCAATATTATGTGGGGCATTTTGGCGGCGATCGGGTTTGGTGGCCTGCTGGGACTGTTTCACGCCTTCCTTTGTGTCAGCCTGCAGGTCGATCAACTGGTATCAGGTTTGGCGATTAACCTATCGGCGGCGGGGTTGACCGCATTTATGTCACGGATTGTATTTAATAGTGAAACGACTCAGAAATTGCCAGGGGTTCCCGCGATCGCTATTCCTGGTTTTAGCCAGATCCCGATTCTGGGTCCGCTGCTGTTCAACCAGGATTTACTGGTTTACCTGCTGCTGTTCCTGGTGCCCTTGAGTACCTACATTCTGTTTCATACCAGCATTGGGTTAACCCTCCGGGCTGTGGGCGAATATCCCCGTGCCGCTGATACTGCGGGCATTCAGGTAGCTCGTGTCCGCTATTTGAGCGTAGTTTTAAGCGGCGTCCTGGCAGCCCTGGGAGGAGCCTATCTGGTGCTTGTTCATGTCAAGTTCTTCACGGAGGATATCAGCGCAGGCAAGGGCTTTATTGCCCTGGCAGCACTTATTTTTGGTCGCTGGCATCCGGTCAGTACTGTGCTGGCATGTCTCCTATTTGGAGCAACAGAAGCCCTCCAACTCCGGATTCAGGCGTTTAATTTGAATATTCCCTATCAATTTTTGATTATGCTGCCCTACGCGATCGCCCTGCTGGCAATGGTCGGTTTGGCAGGTAAATCAACTCCTCCAGCAGCTCTTGGGATTCCCTATAACAAAGAAAGTTATGAAGAGTAAGGGGGAAAAATCCTGGTTTAGGAAACTATTCATTACCCAGATCTCGTCCAAATCGCCCTCTCCCCTTGGGTTTCCCTCTCCCAAAATGGTCGAGGGGAAAGGATCTCAGGCTCCCCTTCTCCTTTCATAGGGAAGCAGGGAAAGGGAGGAAGGAAGCGAGGAGAATCATTTCCCACCCTTTCCCCTCCCACTCTGCTAAGCTTTCGTCATCCTACCCGTTCTAGCAGGCCCTCAGGGAGAAAGCCATTTTTATTGAATGGCTGACTAGAAAATGGGGAACAGGAAGTAGGGGAAGGAAATTTTCATAATTGGGGGTGAATGCAGGTCATGGGAAGTTAGCATAGACATTCGTTTGTCAGAAAGGGCTCACTTTTTATCGGGAAAAGCCATCTTGCCTGGTGTATCGAAATTGTAGGAATTAACGTTGGATTGCAACAGTTTTCACCTGTGAGACGTCCGGTCTCTTAAGTAAATAGATATAGGTAGGTAAGCGTCATTCATGATAAGCAGGAGAAGGAGGGGCTTGCCCTCAGGCAAAGGGTCCACCGTTGGTTGGGCACTCGCCAAAGTCTCCTATGACCTCAAAGTTATCTTTAGTTTAAGGACACCCCGCTACTGACTCTTTCAAGGAATTCTTGAAAGATTGACAATCTTCAGAGAATACTTCTAATAGACATTCTCCATTTGTCAATTCAAAATTGACAGGCTACTAGTTTCACGCTTGGATTGTCCTATTACCCTTTTGACATCTTGAAACCCTCAAATTCTACATAATTCCCTTTCAATAAAAAATAAGGTTTTTGCTATATATTTAGAGCGAACTTGGTCTGTGGTGGTAGTAGAGGAGTGAATTTGATGGAGTTGCGTAAGAGTGCCTTAGAGGTTTTGAAAGAAACCAGTCGAACATTTTATATTCCAATTAGTCGTCTACCGTCAGGTCTTCAAGAAGCTGTCTCCTCTGCATACCTTTGCATGCGTGCGATCGATGAAGTTGAAGATCATCCTGACCTGAACAATGCCCTCAAGGTAAAGCTGCTACAAACCATTAGTCTGGCACTTCAGGCAGCTTCCGACAGCATTGATGTGGATAATCTGGCGGCAGAACTGGTTCAGCACACCAGTCTGCTCCCTGAAGTCACTATCCGGGTTGGCGAGTGGGCTATGTTAGCACCTGCAACCATTGCTCCCCGTGTCTGGGATTCGACTGCTGCAATGGCCGATCGCATGGCGTACTGGGCAAACAACAACTGGAGCATTCAAACCCAAGCAGACCTCGATCGCTATACCTTTAGCGTTGCGGGCACGGTTGGGTTGTTGTTATCTGATCTGTGGGCTTGGTACGACGGCACCCAAACCAACCGTGGTTTTGCGGTTGGGTTTGGTCGTGGTCTGCAGGCAGTTAACATTATGCGAAACCACTCCGAGGATAGGGTGCGGGGGGTTGACTTCTTCCCAAGTGGATGGGACTACGCCAAGATGGAAACCTATGCCCGCCGCAATCTTGCGTTTGCAGATGCTTACACCAGTGCGCTACCCCTCGGGCCGGCGCTTGATTTTTGCAAAATTCCCCTAGCCCTGGCCCATGCAACGATCGATGCAATGGCCCAAGGCGAAGCAAAACTCAGCCGGACCAAGGTTCTGGCTCTGGTTGAGCAATTTACCGCAGGTAGCAACCGATAGTTGGGGGACTAAGGGCTAAGAGGGCTAAAAGACTAAAGGCTAAGGGGCTTTAAGCAAAGATAGGGGCACAGAGTGGAGAAAGCCTTTCCCTGACGGGAAAGGCTTTCTCCATCCAAATAGGATCGCTATATAGCTCAATGTGACAGCTACTCCAGACCATACAACTGTTTTTATACCAATTTAAAAAAGGAAGGTTGCAGATGGGGGTGGGGGGGCTTCGCCCCCAGCCAGCTTTAGGCCTGAGCGCTCAAGCCGAAGGGGGTGACCCCCCTGCACCCCGTCCCCAATCTGCCCTGTTCACTATTTAAATTGGGATTACACGCTCTAATCTGATCCTTTATTCCTGATCCCCCAATCCATCCATTCCCGCCAGCATCTCATACAGGGTAATCAGGGCGGCATTGTCCAACTCCCCTTTTCCCTGGGCCAACAATGCATCCATCAGGCTCGTCACCTGAGCTGCCCCCAATAATGGCAAACTGACTTCTCGTCCCGTCTGCAAAACAATATTCATATCCTTGCGATGCAGGTTGAGTT
>JBAUTA010000631.1:0-2510 GCA_049581985.1 Kovacikia sp. | reverse complement strand
AATTGCCTCAATCCATCGGCTTTTTCTAAAAATTCGCTAATCATGTCGCCAGAAGATTACCAGTAAGTTGGACAAGCTAGAAAAGCTGCCGTTCAAGGCTAAGGGTTACGGAGGAAAGGCTTTGCTTAATCCTAAGATGAACTCATTTAATCAAGTAACCGTGGGGCTGACCAGAAAAGGGAAACTTTTTAATTACAGGTTCGTAGCCAATCTTCTGAAAGTATTCTTCGGCTGCGATCGATTCACCCTGCCAGGGAATCAAACCATATTCGTCGAAAGCAACGACTCCCCCCTTAACCACTAGCGGAAACAGATGCTCTAAAGCAAATTTTGTCGGTTCATACAGATCGACATCGAGATGCAGCAAACTAATCCGCAAACCAGGATTTTCTTCCAAAAATTTAGGGATTGTTTCCATCAAATTTCCTTCAATCAATCGACAACGCTCAACCCCTGAAAGAAGATTATCTTTGTTGTGGATTTCTACCAATTGCTCAAGTTCTGTTTTCACAGAACTGGTGTCAAATCCTCCGGGTGTTTTGCTGACAGAGGGGTTTAAGGGGCCGTCTTTCTCGTGGAAATCTTGCAGTCCTTTAAAGTGGTCAAACCCAAATACTTTACGGGAGCGATCGCAGGTACAAAACGTTTCCAACAGCTTTGACCACGTAAAGAAACTGGGTCCCCGCCCAACGCCCAATTCCACAATGCACCCAGGTAAATCGATCGCGTGTTTAAAAAGCTCGTAGTGCGCTAAAAACCGAGCCATGTGTAACCGCCGGATGTACGTTGGAAACAGCTCAAGCACATGCTTAGACGAGTGGTGATTACTTTCCAGCAATTCTTCTAGCTGCCCCCAATATTCAAAGTCTTGGGATCTCCGCATTCCCTGAACTTCAATGTTTGGGACATCTTTTGACGCGGCTGAATTCTGATTTGTCATGCCTCACCCCTCTATACGGCAACCTTTGCATCCAATCAACCGTTTGGTTGTTCCAGGAATTACTTCGCTTAACTTTTCAAATTCCAGAGTACATCATCGTAGTCACATTGATGCCTGCGCTGATCGACGAAGTGACCCACTTCAATATTTGCTAGATCAGGGTTTGCCTGCACCCGCTGCGCCAGCGCCAGTGCCTCTGCCTGCGTTTGGACGACGGGCAAGGTGGCATAGGTATGAACCAATTGCTTCAGGTGGTTGGCTTCGGCTCCCGTTGCCCCCTGGGTTACGAGTTCCAGGGCAAAGTCGTAATAGCCGAGTAGCAGGGCACAGGCAAATAAAGCGATGGTGCCTCTGGCGGATAGGGGATCAGCTAAATTTCCACCGGCTAAGGGATCTTTGAAGAAGATGGCATCTGCCCACCAGATTCGTTCCCGTCCGGCTTCTGTGCGTTTATCCAGTTGTTTGCAGGAGCGATGATGAATGCTGGCAAACCCGTAGAAGGAAAAGCCCCGATCGCGCAGAAACAGTTCCACGTCTGAGAATAACTTTTGCCCCTGGTAAACCTGAAAAAATTCGACCTCCATAAAGATCGCAACCGTTCGCTCCGCCAGGGTTCTCTCGGCTCCTTTAAGGACTTCAAATTCGGTACTTTGCACATCCAATTTGAGGAACTCTCCCCAGAAGTCTTCCGGCGATCGCCGCCCAAACAACACCTGATCCAGCGTTGTGGTTTGGAGGGAGACGCTTCCCGCTGGCTCCAGCGTTTTGATGTTGTAGCGCTTGACAAATACCTCATTGGCAGGACGCAAAGAATTATTGGTTGCGGCTGAGAACAGATGAATCGTTGCCTCGCCCTCCTGCTCTGCCAGCGCACACGGCTCAATCTGACACAGCGCCCAGGGAGAATTGGCGTCTAACTCTGCCTGCATCCGCACACATTCTGCCTTGTCTGGCTCAAACGCCAGGACTGCGGTCACCCCTGCCAGCGGTTCAACTAATGGATGCACCCCTCCCCGTGCGCCCACATCCACAAAACCCAGGGGCTTTTGCCGCAGGGCAGCACAGAGGGAACTATTGGAAAATAAAGGATCGGCTAATAAACGATTGAGCATGAAATTCTTTAAGGTTTTGATCGGTACACATCGATTTTAGTCCGACCAGCGGAAAAACCCGGACGGAAGGGGGCACCTTGCCGCAGGTAGAGCATCAGGAGTGCCTGCCTGAACCGATCGAGGGTAGCGTTTGGGTGGGACTGGTGAACGATGTGCCCATGAATGAAAACGGCTGCCCCTTTGGGTAAAGAGACATCGATCGCGGGGTAAGATCGGGGTAAAATCACCTGCTGCCGATTGGCGTTGGGGTCCTGACCGATGTTATCAGGTTGCTCAACCATTTCCGTGGGCAAAATTGGCTCCCGGTGGCTACCGGGATACAGGATCAAGCCTCCATTCAGCGCTGAAACATCCTCCAGAGCGACCCAGGCAGAGGCAAATGCATCCGGTTGGGATTGAACGTAGAAGTTATCCTGGTGCCGGGTAAAACCCGGTGTTCCCGGTCGGCAGAAGAAAAA
>JBAUTA010000630.1:0-1878 GCA_049581985.1 Kovacikia sp. | reverse complement strand
CCAGGCGCGATACGATCGTGTCCATTGCTGAGACCTTGATACTTCAAATCTAGTCTCAGCTTTTCTCTTGGCTTTTTCTACCCTGTCGAACTCACGTTACCTTAAGCGTGACCATGAATCTGGCGGTGCGACCAGAGCAACCCGCATCACTGCTTCTAGGCGATCGCGAGTTTCCTGCCCAACAACGGACAGAGATCACCAGTACACTTTCATTTCTGGTAACAAATCTTGCTCCTGGTCAGTATCCAATTGGGTTACGGGTGGATGGAGTAGATAGCTTTCCTGGTCGAGCTGTCAGCATCCCCAGTCATGTCAGCGAATCCCTGGGGCAGGCATTGGCAGGAGGTAACCCCCATGCATAATTTGGAGCAGTGGCAAACAGAGAACCAAAGGCATTTGGCGGTATCTCTAAGTTGGCTGCGTTTGCGACTAGCATGGCACATTCTACAAGGCTACATTGCTAGAGGAAAGCCTGCCCCGGAACCTTTCAACCGTGTGAATAAGGAAAAGGTGGCGCAAGCCGCCGCAGCAGTGGCAGAAGCCGAGGCAATCGACCCACCTCCAGCTCTGAGGTTATTAGAACAGCAATTCGGGCTTTCCGGCTTTGAGCGAGAGATTGTACTGTTATGTGCAGCGATGGAATTGGATAAACACGCAGCTAATTTGTGTGCTCAGCTCTATCCCTATCAACCCTATCCAACCGTTGCGCTGGCATTGTCTCTGTTTGAGGCTCCTGCCTGGGATGCGCTGTCTTCAGAGCGACCGTTACGCTATTGGCAACTAATCGAGATTAACCAGCCTGGGGCACAACCGCTTGTTACCAGTGCTTTGCGGGCAGATGAGCGAATTGTCAACTACCTCAAGGGACTGAATCCATTGGACGATCTCCTGATGCCCTTTCTGATCCCATTTGAAGCAACTCTGGCTCAGGTAGAGCTACCGCCATCGCAAAGGGCTACTGTAGCGACCATTACTCGTTATCTGGAGCAGAAATCCCCCAATGCTTCTTTACCAGCTATCCAACTGTTGGGGAACGATCGCCTGAGTAAACAGTTAATTGCCTGGTTCGCGGCTAGAGAACTGGGTCTTCACCTCTACTGCCTGCCTGAGGAACTGTTACCTACTCAGGCAAGTGAGTTAGAGACCCTGACTCGCCTGTGGCAGCGGGAGAGCCTGTTATTACCGCTTGCCCTGTATCTTGATGCTCAGGAGATTGACCCCGCGCCTGCGGCAGAAGGGCAGGCTTCTCCCTTACAGCGTTTCCTGCTACGGCATCGAGGGCTGTGTTTTCTGGCAACCCGAGAGGTGCGCCCCAACCTGGGGCGATCGCGGTTTGTCGTTGAAGTCACCAAACCTACCCTAGCAGAACAAAAGACAGCCTGGGCGGAGGCATTAGGCCCATCCCCAAAGGATACACCGGATTATTTAGTCGGGCAATTTAACTTCAACCTGCCAGAGATCCAGGAACTGGCTGAAACGGCTTTGAATGAGTCTGCTGAGGATAGTCCTGATCTTCATACCCGTCTCTGGTATCACTGTCAGGTCAATACCCGCCCTCGCTTAGATACCCTGGCGCAACGCCTGAATGCTAAGGCAACCTGGGAGGATATTGTGTTGCCTGACAAGGAGATGACGTTACTGCATCAGATGACAGGCCAGGTGCGATACCGGACTCAGGTCTATGAAGGTTGGGGGTTTAACCGGAAGATGAATCGGGGATTAGGGATCAGTGCTCTATTTGCGGGGGATAGTGGCACGGGTAAGACGATGGCAGCGGAAGTTATCGCCAATGACCTGCAACTGGATCTCTACCGGATTGACCTGTCGGCAGTCGTAAGCAAATACATTGGCGAAACCGAAAAGAACCTGCGTCGGCTG
>JBAUTA010000629.1:0-2059 GCA_049581985.1 Kovacikia sp. | reverse complement strand
CTTTAGTCTGCCCTGGCTCTGAGGTGTACTGCAAAGACCAATCAACATCCATCCCTTTTGCCACGGTGTCTGGAGCAGCAGAGAGATAGAGCTTTCGGCGATCACGCACCAAGGCTGCTGTATCCTTCGCACAGTTGCCGTCCTGAGAGTCACCACATATCTTCAATTCCCGGAGCGCCGTATCCCAAACCGAAAATTTCTGAGTGATGGGATTGAATCGGCGTTGGCTCGATTCAATAGTGATGCTGTAATCTCCAGCCGGTAACTCCTTGGGTTGGAATTCCAACATAATCCGAGATTTTTCTGCCATCTTTGTCAAGGTTGGCTTGACCTTCACTGTATCGATGAGCCGAGTTTGCCCATCCTTAATTTGTTGTTGCAAGGTGAGTTGAAGTTCTGCCCGATCGCTGACATCTGTGGCTTCACCGGTCAGATAGAGTTTGGGTGAGGTTGCCAAAAAGGGGGATTGGGCTACCGCGCATTCGCCTTGCTGAAGCTGGTGGCAGACACGGAGATTGCTGATTTCCCCCGTGAATTCAAACGCAGCACAACTGCCAAAAAACAGCACGATCCATGCCAGTGTGAGAAGTAACGGACTCGCCATAGGCGGAATCCTGGCGATGAGGCGATGGCGAAACCAGGGGATAAACAGGGCGATCGCCACGATCGCGAAGAAAGCCGATAGGATCTGGCCCGATGATAGAAAAGTCCATAACATTAATCCAGTTAGTCCAGCAGCACACCACTTGAGTAGTTTCATAGGGGTTTTCCTTTGATCGGCGCGTATAGAAAAGCTCATCAGTAATCTATCAAGCTCGTCGATCGCAGGTTATGCAGAATCCATCCTTTTAAATGGCATTAAATGGCAGAGAACGTTACTTCAAATGGCAGAAAACGTCACTCCCAATTGGCACGCAGGATTACCCCATCCCAAACAAAGCCTCATGCTGCTTCCTACTGCACCACCTGAAACACCGCTGATAGTGCTGCCAATTTGCCATTGTCGATCGCCCGTGTATTGGGTCTCATGCCAGGGCTGCGCTTAGAAAAGCCGTTCACATCGTCCAACAGGCTGCTGACAACTGCATCGGCTTCGTCGGCTTCTAAGCTGGTAGCGCGACCCCGACCAACCCCTCCGACGCCACGAGTCGCAATGGTTTTGAGTGCCAACAAGGCTTGTCGTAGCGGCTCTCGACTCACCAGAATCAGCAGTTCCAGCGTTCCTGGGGTGCCATACACCTCAAAGGGGACTGGAATCGTAAAATCCTTGCCTGCTGCAACCAGCGAAGCCGCATCTGGAGCCTCGTAGCCGAAGGGAAATAGCACATTTATTTCACCAGAATCGGCAATCACAAGCGCAGCCACGTAGAGATTACTTCGCTCACCGTTTTTCAGTCGCACCCCTAAATTCGTGCCCAGTTTAATCGGTTGAGTTTTAATCGCCTGCGTTTTGAGCGTGGCAGCTTGCAGCCCACGACTCGTCAAGCTTCGACCCGACCCGATCGGCTTGTTAGTGGTAGCATCCACTGGAAAAATGTCAGCACTCACCTTCAGTGGTGAGGTATCACCCAGGATGGCTCGCAGCACTTGTCCTGCCAACAACGATTTCAACCGAGGGCGGAGGCGATCGACCGCCGTTTGAGTGGGTTCATTGCCAGCTACAAAGGCCTCGGGAATGGGTGTCAGGTCAGCCGTAAAGAGACTAATCGCATCGACAGGTGGTAAAGCCAGACTCCTGGCTTGCAAGCGTTTTGTATTCTCCGTCGTCATGCGCCCGATGATGTAATCGACGTGCTGCTGCTGATTCATTAGTGTCACTGCCAACCAACTCACGCTACTCAAAGAGCTTTGAATGGCTGGCAACGTGTCGCCTAATGATGGATCAAGACCCACGTTTAGCTTGATGTTAGTGGGTACATTACGAATTTGCTCACGCAACAGCATTCCTTTGACTGGCTGCACGCTGCCTGATCGCAGTTTACCGGCTGCTTCCAAACCCTTACGTTGGTCTCCCTTACGTGGAACTGTTTGCTCCAGTTCGCCGATCGTCTGCCCTTGA
>JBAUTA010000628.1:0-2315 GCA_049581985.1 Kovacikia sp. | reverse complement strand
GCTCACACCCCGATGTCCCCTCAAATCCTCAGCAAATTGCTTTATTAATTGACCAGCTCACCACCATTCAAGACGAACATCAACGTCAACGCGCCGCCAAGCAGCTAGGCGATATTGCATCAACCCGCCATCCAGAGGCAGTTCAAGCCCTAGTGAACCTGCTCCGCACCACTCAAAATGACGAAACACTCTGGAGCGTGGTAGAAAGTCTGTGGCGAATCGATCCAGGAAATTCAGCGGCTGGCGTTAGGCGCATCAAGCTGATTGATTGGGGCATGCAAATTGCAGGAGAAGCGGTTGCACTGGCGGTTGCCCTGGTGCCTAGAGAAAATCAAAACATCAATGTGCTGTTACAGGTCTATCCCACTGGCAACAATCCTTACTTACCGACCCACCTCACATTAGTGTTGCTCGATCGTTCGGGCAAGACCTTACGGGAGGTTACAGCAAGAAACACCGACGTTTATATTCAACTCAAACTCAGCGGTCATCCCGGTGAGCAATTCAGTGTCAAAATTACCTTTGGCGAAGCTAGCATTACTGAAGACTTTTCGCTGTAGGCTCAAGAGAGCGCGAAATGATTTCTTTCAATATGACCCAAAATTTTTCTGCCAAGAATCTGCGGGGCCGTTCTTTCAAGGGTCAAGATTTGACGGGTGCAAACTTTAGCGGGGCTGACCTTCGGAGCGCAGATTTTTCTAATACTATTTTGAGGGGCGCAAACTTCAGTGGGGCTAAAGCAGGACTCCAGAAACGCTGGGTTGTGGGACATCTGATCGTCTCTGTATTCGCTTCAATGGTCGCTGGCGGTTTAGCTGGGTACTTTGGTAATTGGTGCGCGCTTTACTTTAACCCTGACTATATCGCTAGGTTTTCGATCTTCCCTGGTCTTGCCATTCTCTTGACTGTTACGACATCCATTGCTGCGATCGCCCTCCAAGGCATTACCCTCAAACTGGCTGGCAGCATTACAACCATTGGCGTAACGGCAGGCACGATCGCAGGTCTAATCGCTGTATTGACGACGAGAGTAGAGACAAGTGCGGCGATCGTGGCAATGGCGGTTGCGATAACGGTTTCAGGCGCAAGTGCTGTAGCTAACTCCTGTCTATGGGGCCTTGTGCTGTCTATGGCTAGCATTGCAACCCATCGTTTAGTTGAGATGATGTTAATTGCGATCGCCGTTGCCATTGCGATTCCGGTTGCAATGATGGGTGCTGGTGCTGGCATAAACGCTCATGCAGATGGTGTTGCCATAGGCGTTGCAATGCTGTCCATAGGTTCAGGCATTTACCTAAGTCGACGCACCCTTAAAGCACATCCAGATTGCGCCCTCATTTATCGAACCGCCGTTGCCATTGCAGCAACAGGTAGCACTAGGTTTCAGAGCGCTGACCTAACGGATGCCAATTTTACACAGATCAACCTAACCTGTTGCGATCTAAGAAGCACCGTCACAACCCGAACACAATGGTTGAATGCTCAGCTCGATCGAGCCAGACTGAACCACACCATCTTGATCGATCCAGATGTCCGAAACTTACTCGTTACAGGTCACGGTGAAGGCGGGACTTATGTTAAATGCGATCTCAAAGGCGCAAATCTAGCAGGTGCAAACCTGAAAAATGCAAACTTAACTGGGTCAGATGTCAGTGACGCGACTTTTGAAGGCGCAAATCTGGAGCAGGCTAATCTAACGCAAATTCAGGCCCTTAAAACCAATTTTAAGCACGCACGTCTGACCGGGGCATGTATAGAAACTTGGAATATTGATAGCACAACCCAATTAGAAGGCATTGTTTGCGACTACGTTTACCTATTGCAGCACCACCAAGAACGTAGTCCTGGCAGCGGCATATTTGCTCCTGGCGATTTTGCAAAAGTGTATCAAGAGTTAACGAATACCGTTGAGCTCATTTTTCGCGGCAATTTAGATCTGAATGCTTTAGAGTCTAGCCTGAGCGAAGTACGGGCCAGGTACCCAGATCGACACCTAGAGGTATCCAGCCTCAAGCATAGAGGCGATGGTTTTGTCATTGTTGAAGTCAAAGTCTCGGAATCAACCAATAAAGCAGAAATTCACTCGGAATTAACGCAGACGTTTGAGTTGATGGCAAAAAAATTAGAAGACCAATTTCAAGCAGTCCTCAACAGCAAAAATGACGAAATCACCTTTTATCGTCAGAGCCTTTTCGCTCCATCATCCAGAACATCCACGACAGCAAAGCTTGTAATTCTCAAAACAGGGCAAGGCAACCTGAACGTTGGCTTTCCCGTTACCCTGAAAATTGCGCTAGAAGGAAAATCTGCTTTCC
>JBAUTA010000627.1:0-4499 GCA_049581985.1 Kovacikia sp. | reverse complement strand
TCAATTTTGTGATGAGTGTTGCCCGTGATGCAGGTTTGCGAGTACCACCCAGTAGCTCGACTACGTTTCCCTCAGCCTATGTGCAAGCACTCATCAATGCAAACTGATTTAGAGCAAAGAATTTGTTCTGCCTGCACCAATAGGCTTAGTTCCCTCTGATTTCGTTGCGATCGCTCTTCCAATTCTTTTGGCTGAGCGATCGTTTTTTATTAGGTTCAGTTCATCTCATGGTTTTTCATAATTTCTTGAGTTGTTGGAAGATTTGGGTGAATAAGTCGGTGAAACCAAACCAAGTATTGAGCAGAGGAAAAATGATGCCAACTGGAGGTTTGACATGGCGAGTAACACGATTCAGATGACCATTCGTTTCACTGATCCAAATTTGACCCTGGAGGAACGAGATCGCGAAGTCAGAAATTTATTGAGTCAGTTGCAAGGCGCAGATGAGATTGAGCAGGTGAGGCGAGTTGTTGATCCAAATCCACCGAAAGATCACATGGGCGGTGGGTTCCTCCTCGATTTGCTTTACGCGGAGGTGGGTTGGAAAAACTTCATGACGGTGATGAACTTTTTGAGCGATCGCCTTGGGAATAAGCCGATTGAGCTTGAACTTGAAATCCAGGGAACTAAGCTCAAAGTGTCTGCCAGTAGCCGTGTTGAGTTTGAGTTTGCCATGAAGCAAGCCTACGAATTTATATCGAGTCAGGTGAAAACCAATGCATAGGAAGAAGATTGCACTACTGATTGGAGTGAGTGAATACGGAGATGGATTTGACCCATTGCCTGCAACTCGTAAAGATGTTGAGGCGCTGCAACGGTTGCTCCAAGATGCAGAGATTGGTGGGTTTGATCAGGTGACACCTCTGATTAATCCCACTCTGGCTGAAATGCAGGAAAAAATTGATATGCTCTTTCGGGATTGTACCAGCGATGACCTGGTGCTTTTATACTTCTCAGGGCATGGGATTATCGATGGGGAAGGCTTGTACTTCACCACTCGCGAAACTCGTAAATTAGATGGTAATCCCGCAACATGGACGGCTGTGCCAGCAACGTTCGTGCGGGGCAGGATGAGTACCTCGCGGAGCCGCCAAAAGGTGATGATCATCGATTGTTGCTATAGCGGCGCGATCAAAGCCTCTGAAGACAAAAAAGGAGAAAAAGGAGAAAAAGGAGATGAATCGATCAATTTTAAGGAACAACTGATGGACGAAGTGGACGAGGGACGAGTCATTTTGACGTCCTCTTCCAAATTAGAAACGTCCCACGGTACATCTGAGTCCGGGTTATCCCTCTATACCCATCATCTTGTCAAAGGGATTGAATCAGGTGAGGCAGATCACGATCGCGATGGCAAAATTAACGTTCAAAATCTCTTTGACTATGTGAAGCGGCAACTGAAGGGAGTAAATGCTGAACATAAAATGTCCCCGCAGATTTTCTCAGAGCAAGAAGGCGGGAAGATTGTTTTGGCTCACGTCCCTTCTCGTGATCCTGAATCAGTTTATGGCAGGCAGGTAGACCGTCTCATTCAACAAGGTGAGATTTCGATTAGGGGGCGGAAGTCATTCTATGCTCATCAGATTCTGACTCTATTACAGAAGCGGTTACGACTTTACGCTGAAGAAGCTAAACAAGTGGAGCGAAATGTATTAAGACCTTACCAGAAACATCACCGTGACTTACAAACGTTCCGAATTGCACTGCGCAAGGTTCCGCAAAAACAACGTTCAAAGGGAGCAAACAAAAGTGACAGTTCAAATGAACAACACTTGCTACATTTGCAACAAGAACTGAAGCTGAGTGATGCGGATGTTGAGCAGATTAAGTTGGAGGTTCGAGCCTCAGCAGGGTATCGCAAACGATCGCGTCGCATTGCGTTAGCTGTCCTTGGGGCAGGAACAACAGCTTGCATTGCGGCTACAGGCATCTTAGCTTCGCGGATTTATACTCAATGGTCTTTGCCTCAAACAGTTGTTGAAGATCTAGATCTGTCGTATCAGAGCATCAGCCAGACAGGGAACCAACTGCGCTTTCAACTGGCTCAACAGATATCTGCTGATTCTTTGAGGGGCGCTGTGGCTGATGCCCTGGAAGCGGAACAAGCAATGCAGGAGGCGAAGACTCATCAAGATTGGCATGGCGCGGTTCCGCCCTGGTCCAAAGCGGTTAAGCAGTTAGAAACCGCGATCGCTAAGTTGGATCAAGATCCTGATCCGGCTCAGCTTGCTAAATATCGACAGTATTTGAGTGAAAAGAAATCTGAGGCCGACGACGCACTCGCTTTTGCCCAGGCGATCGCGCCCGCGTTTGAGGCTTGGGATCGAAAACAAAAGCCAAAGCCGTCTATAGATGATCACGGGCAAGTCGCAGATTTTTTGAAACGAGCGATCGCCCGCATGGAAGCGATTCCTCCGTCATCCCGGTATCACGGAGACGCTCAAGAGAAGCTGCCAACCTACAAGAACTGGCTGCATGAATCTCAAAAGCTGGCTCAGTAGGGCAATAATACTTTCACTCTTTAGGGCGAAAATTCTGTGAAGAAAAATAGTGTTTTCCTACGTAGGTAGGCAAGCAGTGCTAGCCTGTGCGTAATTTTGCGTAGAAGCAGGCAGTCTGCCCTGACAAGCCCTTAATTTTGCTCAACCACATTGCTTAACGGAGATGGGTTATGAGACTGGACTGTTCGGCTTGGCTCACTCAGGGGTTTGTCGTTAGTTGCCTGATCGCATCAAGTTCAGTCCAAGCTCAGATTGTGCCGGATGGGACGTTGAGAGGGGAGCGATCGTTCTCCTCAACCCCTTTGACTGAACGATCGCTCAGTCATTTCGTAACCCAGGTAAACTGGGGTACGTGGCTAAGCTAGGAGACCTTGAAAAGACAGTGCCGGAACTGTACGTGGTGATTCGCAATCAGGATGATGTTGCCATGTCCTCAATTGAGGGGGAATTGCTGACAATCCTTTTGCTGCAAGACGGTGTTCTCCTGCACACCCAACCCGTTGATTTGTTTTTAGCAGAAGTCCTGTTCTTTAATTTACCCGTTGGCAGATATCAGGTAGTGGCGATTCATCCCTCAGTGAATCCGGTTCAGGTTCAGCAACCTGTTTAGATTGCGCCACAAACTGCTGTAATCGGCGTAAGATTTATCTACAGTGAACCGGAACGGCAGCTTTTGAGGGTTGAAGTAAGGGAGTTTAGAGCAGATGAATAGCCAATCAATTCAAGTCGGTGATCCTCGCTCTCTACGGGCTTGCCAGGTTCGAGTGGTTAGTTTAGCCAAGTTTTTGGAACAGGATTGGCAGCGGGAAGGCGCGGTCTGGCTAATGAACAGTACGCTTCAACTGGCTGAGGCAGCGGCGATGTTGGCGATCAAGGAAGTGGAATCTGCTGCGGCTTTGGGGATTGCTCCTCAGTTTAGCGATCAGGCTTCGCAGGTTATAGGTCTGTCTCCAGAAGCGTATAAAGATAGAATAACGGCTTTGATAGGACGACTTTGGCAAGAACAACAGCCAGAACATCGAGCAAGTCTAGCCCTGGAACTGGCTGAAGCGACCGCAGTTTTGGCGCGATTGAAAGGTGCGGATGTAACACGGAATATAGCGATTAGCTAAATCGATAGGATATTTCGATGTGATCGCCCTCCCCAATCCCTTGGTCATCGCCCCCTAAACCGCATCTGGATCAACGCCCATCTCTCGTAATTTTGCTGCTAACCGGGCGGCGACTTCTTCGGGAGTGGGAACCAGTTGTCCTTCTGGGGTGAAGAAGCGGAGTTGGGAGTCATGGATACCCAGGAACAGCTTCAATTGTTCACTCCAGAGCCAACCCTGGTCATTGGGAGGAAGTTCCTGGTAAGAGCCGTCCACAAGGTGGAAGCCTTTGAATTCAAGGCTGTAGGGGTCAAACCAGAAATAGTCGGGGGTGCGGAAGGTGTCCTGGTAGAGTTGCTTTTTGGTGCCTCGGTCTGTCTTAGCAGTTTTGGGTGACAGAATCTCGACAATCACGTTGGGATATTTGCCCTTTTCTTCCCAGACCACCCAGCTTTTGCGAGGTTTGCGATCGGTTCCTAGAACCACGAAGAAGTCTGGACCGCGAAATTTCTCTGATTTGCGTTGATGGGGACTGTAATAGACGGTGAGATTGCCAAAGGCGTAGAAGTCTTGCTTATCGCGCCACAACCATTCCAGGCATTGGATCAGCAAAACCAGTTGTCGCAGGTGTAGTTCTGTCTCCAAGGGTGGCTCGTCGCTCAACAGGTCACTGGAAGGAACGATAATATCATCGAGGACGTTCTCTTCAAGTTCTTCTGTGAGTTCAGTTTCCAGGGTTTCTCGGTCTTTTGCCAGGGACATGGCGGTTCAGGAAGAAAGTTAGAACGCGGGGTTTGACCTTAGTTTAACCATAATATCTACGGCAGAAGTGGCGATTGCTATGAACCGCTACGATCGCGATCACCCTTCCTCATCCTCTTAACTGGGCGATCGCTGCTGAGCCTGT
>JBAUTA010000626.1:0-4045 GCA_049581985.1 Kovacikia sp. | reverse complement strand
AACCTTCATTTTTTAAATTGGTATTAGTTCCCAACATCGCCTCAATCTCCTAGGAAATTGAATCACGGCGCATAAGCAAACATCAGTTTTCTACAATTCAAAGAAAACCGGAAAAATTAAAGACTTTAAGTAATTTCCTTCTATTCTTACTACAGAATTATCAATGGTTTTCCAGCCAGACACCATGCCTACGCAAGAAAAGCTCCAACAACGCCTGCAATCCCTCAGAACCGAATACGAAGCCGGACAAAAAATGCTCGCCGATTTAGAAGCTAAACAAGCTAATCTGCGCGATACCCTGCTCCGCATCAGCGGTGCGATTCAAGTTCTAGAAGAAACCCTCAATGAACCTCTTGAAGATCCGGTTCCAACCCATGGTGAAGTTTCCACGGAAGCCATCCCCACTGAAGTTACCACCATTTCCAGTTAAATCCTATGGCAACCCATCGCTACGTGCATCGACTGCAATAGCAGTTCTAAATCAGTGGTGAGTTTGAGAAGCTTTGTGAGCAAGGATTTCAGTGGAATCCTTGCTCACAATCCAAATAGGATCGCTATATGCAGTCCGTCAGCGCGGAGGATGGAACTTTTGGTAAAGCTTAGCTGTAACGGGATGTCCTGCCTGTAAATGGTGGGTCACAATCAGGGGGACATCCTCTGGATTAACATGGCTATACCAGGTTTGTTCTGGTAGAACTAAGACGATCGGACCATTGCCACATTCTCCCAAACATCCACATCCAAAAACGGTAATAGCAGGGCTTACAGCGGATCGAAACGCTGCAAGCACTTGAGCAGAGCCTTGCTTGCGACAGGTGATGTTTTGGCAAACAAGAACCTGTCTGGGAAGACACGACATGGAGTCAGGCGGTTTGCCCTGGTTTTGATGTTGATTTGGAGAGCGTCTCTGAGGTGTCAATGGCATCTCTTTGAAATATCAATAGTAGTTCTTTGAACGTTTGATTGCGTACATTAGCGAGTCCCCTTCTGCAAGCAATTCCTCGATCGTCGGACGCTTTTCAAGATTAAATTCCACGATGCCATAGGAAAACGAAATGTTGTACCCACAATCCGCTTCTTGATTGTGCGTTTCGATTGAGTCAATGAGTCTAGTAACGATTTCTTCGGCGAGTTTCCTGGAGACATGGATGAGCAGTAAGACAAATTCATCACCTCCCAGCCGCGCAAAGACATCTGAATCCCGACACAAAAACTTTATATGATCCGCAAAGACAGTCAATGCGTAATCACCTTCCGCATGTCCAAAGGTGTCGTTGATCCGCTTGAATTTATCCAGATCGATGAAAACCAGTACTGCGGGAATTCTTAGCCGGACACAGAGGTGCAGGGTGTGCTGGGCCAGCATCATAAAGCCGCGCCGATTTAATATGTTGGTAAGCTCGTCCAGGGTTGCTAATTCGAGGGCCGCAAGTTCCTGTTCGACCATTGACGTAAGGTCTTTTAATGCCTGCAGATCCTCATCATCAAGGTTTCTTGGCTTTTGATCAATAATGCAAAGCGTCCCCAGTTTGTGCCCATATAGAGATCGGAGGGGACATGCCGCATAAAAACGGATTTGAGGTCCATCCAGGACGAGTGGGTTATCTGCAAAACGTTCGTCTTCTTTCGCATTGGGGATAATGAATATCTCATTACCGAGAATTGCATGACCACAGAATGAAATGTTACGCGGAGTTTCTCTGACGTTTAGTCCGACACAGGACTTAAACCATTGACGGTTTTCATCGACAAGGCTAACAAGCGCAATAGGCACCGCAAACATCCTTTTTGCTATCCGTGTCAGATGATCGAAACGCTCTTCCGGTGAGGTATCCAGAATGTTGAGTGACCGGAGTGTTGCTAGTCGAATTTGTTCATCTTGGGGAATGTCAGGCTTCTTCAATACCGTCTCCTTCAAGCAAATTCGTGAAGGTGAGTTGATTTCCCAGATTAGTTTTCCCACATTCCTGATCCCAGTTTAAACGGTGAATCTTATTGCAGAAGGTGAATCTTATTGCAGAAGGTGAATATTGCAGAAGGGGATGGGGGGCAGAGCTTCGACGTGAGTGCGGCTCGACTAAGATGTCTCAGCCGCACGGGGGGGAACCTCTGGCTGGGGATACCCCCCCCACTCCGTCCCAATAGGACTGCCCACTCCTGATTTCATTCAGTTTATGACCTTCGGTTTTGGCGTTGTGGCTGCAGCGATCGCAACCTTAGCAACGGTTGCATCCATCTCTCCAGGTTGTGAAACAGCCGATTGATGGAGGGACAACGCCTGCCACTGGGCTTGATTCAGGCGACCTGCTTCAAACAGCGTTTGACCAATTTCAGACATGGTCAACACCGCATAACCGGTATAGCCTGCTTGCTTTAACCGCTCTTTCACCCCTTGCTCGTGATCAATAAACACCACAATATCGTTAACCTGTAACCCAACCGACTTGAGTTTGGCTGCCCCCTCGATCGCACTATTGCCCGTAATGAAAATGTCATCAATGACGACCGCCGTTTCCCCTGGGCAAAAATTACCTTCCACCAATCGCCGTGCACCGTGGGCTTTGACTTCCTTGCGGGGAAAAATCATAGGGCAGTTGAGATGCAGGGCCAATCCCGTGGCCGTAGGTAGTGCGCCATAGGGGATGCCAGCAATCCGGTCAAAGTTAAGAGGCTTTAGAATCTCGGCATAGGCACGGATGACCTGATCAAAAATCTGGGGATTGGAAATAATCGTTCGCAAATCAACATAGTAGGGAAAGGTAGCTCCAGACGCCTGAACAAATTCGCCAAATTGGAGACAGCCAAGGTCGAAGAGTTGCAAAATTAATTTCTCATGGGGATGCTGCTGCAACAGGCAGATATCCGGCATCCACACAGAACAGGCGGGACTACGATCGCTAACTTGCGCTCTCACCTGGTTGATAGTCTTGCTTAACGCTTGAATCGGTTTTAATGAACTGGTAGCCCCTGATAATTGGGGCCGCGCTAATACCTCTGCTGGAACGGGAATTAATAGACCGCTCCCTTCCTGATTTAATCCCGCCTCCAGGATTTGATTTAAGTCACTGCCTTCTGTCCAAACACTGCGGGCCAAAATCACCCGTTCCGGTGCAATAGAACGAATACGTGCCAGCACCTCCGGAGTACTCGCTCCCACTTCCAGACCCACCTGTTCCGGCGTTCCCCAGGTTTTAGTTTCCTGCACCAGTTGGAGATAGAAGGGATTGTCCGACGCAGGATAGGATTGCAGAACCTGGGCGGCAGGATTCGTAGTGGTGCAGAGGACAAAAATAGCTTTATCAGGATGAACCAGAAACGGTGCTGCCAAATCCTGTCCAGCATAGGGATTCAGCGTTACGGCATCCACCTGCCAATCGCGGAAAATTGTTTGGGCAAAAATTGCACTACTATTCAGGTCACCATGATTGGCATCAAGAATGACGGGAATATCAGCTGGAATGGATGCTAAGGTTTGATGAAACAATTCCAGCCCAGCAACTCCCAGGATGCGATAGAACTCAGGGTTGAGCTTATAGGCACACACGAGATCTGCGGTTTCATCAATCAGAAATTTCAGCCATGTTTGCAATTCCCGCATAGGCTGATGACCGGATAGCATGCCTGCAGGAGAATAAACGGCTTGGGTTCGTTCCATCGCGGCATAGCATTCTGGCCAAACCTCTGGACTGGGATCAAGCCCCACATAGAGAAGGCTCTGATTTCGTACGATCGCGCCATTTAGCTTATCGAAAAAGTTCATATCCATTGCCCAAAGAACTGGACTGAATCATCATCAAGGCCCGATAAAGCAGTCGTTGGATTGCCTACCCAGGATCGATTGCCCCACTAACTACAAATTTAAGATGTGTTGGGTGATCGAATGTTCCCCTCCCCCCTTGCTGATCATTCATAACTAGGTGGGCTTCAATAAACTGAAAATGCCGATGGGGTGAAACGCCCGAATCCCTTCTTACAATTAATCAGGCCGACCTCCTTAACGCCTACCGACTTGATAGGGCGATCCTATTTGGATTGTGAGCAAGGA
>JBAUTA010000625.1:0-10062 GCA_049581985.1 Kovacikia sp. | reverse complement strand
AATTTTTTGAGACGGGTTCCAGGAAATTAAGAGAAAGCTGAATTCCCTTATCTGTGGCAAAGGTTTGCTGCTCTTCAATGACCTCTTGGAGCAGTTTGTCCACGGCAATGGTTGACCGCTGGATCTGCACGATGCCACTGTCCTGTCTGGCTAGAAACAGTAAATCATCGACCAATCTCCCTAATCGTCGGGTGAGGCGTTCCACAACTTTGAGATGGTGCTGCTGTGTCTGGAGGTCAGGGTTGGGATCGGCGAGGGCAACCTGGACATTGGTTTGAATGATGGCGATCGGGCTGCGTAATTCGTGGGAAGCGTCTGCTGTAAACTGCTTTAACCGTTGATAGGACTCCCGTACAGGTTCCATTGCCAGACCTGACAAAAACCAGCCGATCGCCCCCACGGTTGCGACAATCAGGGCAGTCCACAAAAACAGGTCAAAAACCAACTGACGGGCAGGCTTGGTCACTTCAAACCAGGGATGACTGACCCGCAAATAGCCAAGCACCTGACGACCAACCTCAATCCGGTGGGTTACCTGGCGGAGAATCAGTGGGTCAGAGAGTTTTACGGTTTCCCCATCATTATCGAAATGCAGCGGAATCTCCAGCGGTTCCGCAAAGGTAGACCAAAGCAACTCGCCAGTGGGACTAAACCATTCCAGATCAATGTGGTCATCTTCGTTCGTCCCAGCATTGTCTCGAAAGCTGGCTTCGATGTTGACGCGCAGAGGTCCGCCTTCGGAATGAAGGGTGACAGGTTCGATCACGAGCGATCGCCCAACCACTTCCACCACATGGTTCAACGTGTCGTCAACCCGCTCGATCAGGGTGTCGCGCACATAGAGGTAAAACCCGCTGGCCAGCAGCAGCAGCAGGACTGCTGTCACAGTCGTATACCAGAACGCAAGCCGACGACGGGTAGTTTGAAACATAAAACCAGGGTAACGCGGGCACTGGCCTACCGTTTTGACCCAGCCTCATGGGTTAAGGGCGGCTTTTCGCTATCCTGATTTAGTGTAATACCAGGGGCACAATTCCAAATCGATTGGGAATCCCTAAATCGTGCTGGATGATGGGGGGCAATTTTTTTGGGAGAACTGGTACAAATCCCAGCCGGGTATAGAACCTGACCGTTGATGGCAGACATCCCAAATAGAGCGGCTTGGTTGCCTGCTGCCCCAAATAGTGGACGAGATAGGAACCCAGACCCTGTCCGCGCAAGTCGGGTAGCACAAATAGGTCATACAAAATTGAGTAAGTCTCATATTGGCAAAGTTTGGCACAGGCCACCAGGGAGCCATGATGCTCAATGACCCAAAAATTAACCCATGGCTCCTTCAGTCTTAGCACCGAAAGGAGTAGCCAAAGGGTTAACAGCAGTAACAGCAGACCCAAAAGCCAATGAAAAAGCCATTGTGTAACAGCTCCAAACAATCCTGCGGCCAGAAACCCTGAAGTAATTCCGACACCAATCAATTGGATGGGGGAATCGATCGGCATAATTTCCCGCTGCAATCGGTTCAGCAGCTTGCTAATCAATGGCTTATCTGCCGCTTTTGCCCGACGCAGAAGAAAACCCAGTGGCAGCGAAGATGGAGCAGTCATGGGAAGATGAAAACAGGCTATTCCAACATAACGCTAGATTAGGGGCAGTTCTGTGCAATTTTACGGAGACTGCCCAAAAATCCATCCTCGCCTTCCTTACACCTATGCTTTCTACCTCATTCACTCCTCTGGTTGTTGATACCTCCCGCATTCGCACCGAAATTCAGGCGCTCCAACCCCAACTGGTAGAATGGCGCAGAAATCTCCACCAAAAGCCTGAACTGGGTTTTCGGGAACAGTTGACCGCAGAATTTGTCGCCCGAAAATTGCAAGCATGGGGAATTGAGCATCAGATCGGCATCGCTAAGACAGGCATCGTTGCCACCATTCGGGGCAACCAGGCGGGGTCTGTCCTGGCAATCCGGGCCGATATGGATGCATTACCGATTCAAGAAGAAAATGATGTTTCTTATAAATCCCAGCATAACGGAATCATGCACGCTTGCGGGCATGACGGCCATGTAACCATTGCTCTCGGTACGGCGCTCTACCTGTCCCGACATCGGGATGCATTTGCGGGTACGGTCAGGATAATCTTTCAACCTGCTGAGGAGGGTCCCGGTGGTGCAAAGCCGATGATCGAGGCAGGTGTGCTGAAAAATCCGAATGCGGACGCGATTATTGGGCTGCATCTTTGGAATAATCTGCCCCTGGGGACGATCGGCATCCGCAGTGGGGCACTGATGGCTGCTGTTGAATTGTTCAACTGCATCATTCAGGGACGGGGGGGACATGGGGCAATGCCTCAGCAAACCGTGGATTCGATCGTAGTTGCCGCTCAAGCGGTGAATGCCTTACAGACGATCGTGGCTCGCAATGTGGATCCGATCGACTCTGCCGTTGTCACCGTGGGTAAACTCAATGCGGGAACTGCCCACAATGTAATCGCTGCTAACGCCAAGATGCAGGGAACCGTCCGGTACTTCAATCCCAAATATGAAGGCTTTTTCGGTCAACGAATGGAGCAGGTGATCAGCGGTATTTGCCAGGCTCACGGTGCCAGTTATGAGTGGGAATATTACAGCCTATATCCACCTGTTATCAACGACGATCGGATTGCAGCCCTGGTCCGCTCTGTCGCAGAAACCGTCGTCGAATCTCCCCTGGGGATTGTGCCCCAGTGCCAGACTATGGGCGGAGAGGATATGGCATTCTTCCTCCAGGAAGTTCCAGGTTGTTACTTTTTCCTCGGTTCCGCCAATTCTGAAAAGGATCTGGCCTATCCCCACCATCATCCCCGCTTTGACTTTGACGAAACAGCCCTGGGAATGGGAGTGGAGATTTTTGCCCGCTGTGTAGAAAAATTTTGCCAGTAGCTCTGGTTGAGTCTGCTCTTCTGGGACGTTGCCAGTCGATATCCCTATACTTTACGTTTCTTCTTCAGAAGCAGCCTCAAACTTATAGCCAACGCCCCGCACCGTGTGGATCAGCATGGGCTGACTGGTATCGATTTCGATCTTTTTGCGAATTTGACCGATGTGAACGTCTACCACACGCGGGTCGCCCACAAATTCGTGCCCCCAGACTTCTCGGATCAGATCCGCCCTGGTCCATACTCGACCAGGGTGACTTGCTAAAAAGTACAGCAGGTTAAATTCCAGCGCGGTTAGCCCGACCAGTTCTCCCCCAAGCTTCACTTCAAAGCGAACGGGATCAATGTCCAATTTGCCAAAGGTAAGGGATTTGTGATCGGGAGATTGGCGATTGCGCGTCCTTCGCAAAATGACCTCAATCCGGACTGCCAGTTCCTCCAGATCAAAGGGCTTGGTCATATAATCATCTGCCCCCTGGGAAAGCACGCTCAGCATGGTCGCCTGATCGGTCTGACTGGTTAGCATTAAAACAAAGACCTTCGTGCGCTCCTGCATTTCTCGACACAGGTTATAGCCATTTACATCTGGCAGATTGATATCTAGAATCACCAGATCTGGATCGAATTGCCGGAACAGCGACATCGCGCTATTGCCATCAGCAGCAGACTCGATTTGATAGTTCTGCTTACTTTTCAAAAACCGATGAACTAGATTGCGGATTGCCGGATCATCCTCAACCACTAAAATTTTCTTAGCTGCATCCATGCTCTTGGCAGAGTCCATAAGTATCCTATCTAAGAATTTTTACTTAAGATCCACCTCTGGTTTTTCAAAACCAGGGGATTCAAACTTATAGCCAACGCCCCGAACCGTTTGAATCAGAGCTGGCTGGCCCGTATCCACTTCAATTTTCTTACGGATCTGGCCGATATGGACATCCACTACCCGCTGATCCCCGACATACTCATAATCCCAAACCTCTTGTATAAGTTCCGCACGTCGCCAGACCCGACCCGGATGACTTGCCAAAAAATGAAGTAAATCGAACTCTAACGCAGTTAGCGGCACGATACCCTCCTCTAGCTTGACCTCCCGTCGTACCGGGTCGATCACTAACTTGTCAAAGGTAAGACATTGCTGCTCAGCCGTTGTCACAATTCGCTGACGCTTTAAGATCGCTCCTACCCGAACCCCCAATTCGCCTAAACTAAAAGGTTTGGTAATATAGTCGTCTGCCCCTTGAGAGAAGCCTTTTATTTTATCTGCTTCATCCGTGCGGCTAGTTAGCATTAGAACAAATACTCCGGTGCGTTCTTGCATTTCTTTACACAAGTTATAACCGTTGGCATCTGGTAAGTTGACGTCCAGAATCACTAAATCCGGATTGAATTGCTCAAACACAGTCATTGCGGTTTTGCCATCTTCGGCGGACTCCATCTGATAATTTTGCCTGGTTAAGAAACGATGAATTAAGTTCCGAATCGCTAGGTCATCGTCAACGACGAGAATCTTGGCAGTAGCCATAGCCATAGCCTTGCACGTAGGGGAGGAGTGGGGTTTGGTGACGAACTTTTAGGAGATGCGACACAGTGGGTAATAATTAGGATAAATCTACGTAGATTCTCCCTGGTCAGGTTGCGTATCCAACATTCTAGACAATTGTTGGCCGATCGCCTTCTAATGAACATGACCCATAATCGTGAATCTATAAAGTTCTAGACAGCCTATCGTGAATCTATAAAGTTCTAGACAGCCTACTGAAGTAAATTTTCCCTATTTTTGTTATTACAGAGCAACCATTGCTTCATCAGCACTAGTATGCCCCAGGTTTTGCGGGTCTACCCTAATAATTCTGTGGATTCCTAAATAAGCTTGTGAATAAGTAGCAGAACACGTTAGCTTGGAGAGGAGGTGGAGAAACAGGCATGAGTAGTCAAAATCCATACGAACAGCTCGGCGTCACAGAGGCTTCTAGCTTCGATGAAATTCAGGATGCTCGCAACCGTTTGTTTGCAGAGTATGCAGGCGATCGCAAGCAGCTCGAGTTGATCGAAACTGCTTATGACGCTGTTTTAATGGACCGTCTGCGCCTACGGCAGGAAGGCAAAATTAAAGTGCCCGATCGAATTCGGTTTCCTGAAAAGGCAGTAAAACCACCTCCCAGTCCCGCCCCCGTTCCCAGCAGTGGGCCTAACTGGTTCCAGCGACTGGTCGATACCCCTTCCCAGAAAGACATTTTGATTCCAGCCGGGATCATGGCTGCCCTTACAGGTGCCATTTTTCTATACCCTACTCCCTCCCTGGCAGCGCGCCAGCAATTCCTCCAGTTTCTGCTGGTGTTGGGTGTGGGTTCAACCTTCTACTTCCTATTTCGGAAGGAGCGAAAACTGGGGCGGTCTGTTCTGCTATCCCTGGCTGGCTTAGTTCTGGGCTTGTTGCTGGGATATTTGCCAGGTATCCTGCTGCCAACCCAACGGGTGGGGATCGGTCTACAGCCAGAGAATTTAGCCACGATCGTGGCCTTCTTCGTTCTGTGGCTAATCAGCAGCTTCTTGCGCTGATCGGATTTTGGGTTTCCAGGAAGCGTGTCAATCTTCTGTTGGTTTGTAACGTTTTATAGATTTTTCTTTACATTAAGATCTCACGCTGGCTGGAAGAATAACGGTCAGTGGAAGGAAGGTGGAAGCCTATCCGAAAAGTAGTTGTAAAGTTGGTTCTGTGTGTCGTGTAGGCATGCAAAACCTAAAGGTCTGGGGTGATTTGTTTAAGGTCAATGTAACGAGAATCCAGGGAAAAGAGTCAAGCCCAATGCACCTAAGGGTTGAATCGAGGATGGAAGCCAGATCTTGGGCACGGCTTCGGCCTCGAAACGAGAGCCGGGATTTCGTTTGGGGGGAGTTTGGGGGTGGGTGGGGCCAGCCCCCAAACCCCAGGGTGCAAAATTTATAATTTGCCACCCTAGAAGAATAAGTGGCTTTCTGGTTGGATGTTGATTTCCATCGGGACTGCCTGTGGTTCAGCAGAAAGGGCATACAGAATAGCGTCAGCGGCAGTTTCAGGGCGGAGCATCTTGGCTCGGTCAACTTTTAGTTGCACATCGTCCCAAAAGGGAGTATCCACCCCTCCAAAGTAGAAGAGGGTAACCTTAATGCCATATCGTTTCAGCTCATCCGCCATACATTTGCTGAAGCCAACAGCGCCAAACTTAGAAGCACAATAGGCGGCTGCCATTGGCATCGAATGTTTACCTAAAATTCCAATCACATTGCAAATGTGACCTGATTTACGGTCTTTCATGAGGTTCGCCACCGCCTGACTGGTGTAGAAGCTTCCTTTTAGATTTAAGTCCAGCATGGTGTCTAGATCGGCAGGTTCTAGTTTGTTAAACTGTTTCATCACGCCGACACCTGCGGCATTGACTAAAACATCAATCTGACCAAAGTGAGCCACTACCCTTTGTGTTAAAGCCTCGACCTGGGCGGGATCCGTGATATCAGTGGGAACACCCAGTACCTGGCTATCTTGAACTTCCGGTAGCCGGGCAATGAAGTGGTTCAGGCGATCGCCATCCTTTGCCACCAGAACCAGACGCGCCCCAGTAGACAAAAGCCTGTGGGTCAATGCAGAACCGATTCCCCCAGTTGCGCCAACAATCAGGATGACTTTGCCTTGCATTTTTCTTTACATTTCTTTACGACTTTCCCTATCATACTGACGATGCGAGAATCTATACAATTACGGCTTAGCTAATGCAGCAAAACAGATTTACTTCCACCAAGGTTAAAAAACAGCAGTTAGAGCCAGCAGGGACGCCGATGACAGAATTTGATGTCAGTCAAACAGAAAAATTGAGAAGCATTGCTGACCGCTTGCGCCAGGAGCGTCAGGAGAAAGCCATTTCCCTGGAAGAAATTGCCGTTAAGACGTTTATTCCTTTGCGTTTGCTCCAGGCATTAGACACCGGACATGTGGATCGCCTACCGGAGCCGGTATTTGTGCAGGGATTTATTCGCCGCTATGCCGATGCAGTGGGTTTAGATGGATGGGCTTTAGCGAAAACCTTTCCAACCGAAACTGCCCCACCTGAACCTAAAATCATTGAGCCAGAACCCCCTATTCCCCTGTCAGCGCCCCGTTCTGAAGAGCGGGTAGTTGTTGCCCAACCAGCTCCTGCGGCTGTGCCGATGCATCTGAATGCTTCTGACCGGGCAAGGTTTCCATTATCCAGGGTGCTCGGAGTAACCGCGATTGTTCTGTTGACGGGTGGAGCGGTGATTGCTTTGTTCAATCGCCCCAAGTCAAATACGCCTCCTCCCCCTGCTCAGGAGGAGACGATCTCGCAAAGTCCATCTCCTTCACCGATCCCCAGTCCCCAACTCAAGTCTCCTAGCCCTCAACCAGCAGCTTCCTTCTTACCTTCGCCAGCAGCTTCTGCCACCCCTGGGGAGCCGATCGTAACCTCCAGCTCCAATGCACCTGTGCAAGTTGCTGTTAACCTCAAGGATGGGGATTCCTGGATAGAGGTTGTTGCGGATGGCAAAACTGAATTTCAAGGCACCCTCAAGAAGGGCGAACAGAAAACCTGGACCGCTCAGAAAACCTTAGTTGTGATCTCTGGTAATGCTGGAGCCGTCTATGTTTCTCAAAATCAGGGTGAAGAGAGAAAGATGGGTGCCTTTGGCGAAGTGAAGGATGAAACTTTCTCGTCTGGAGAAAATAAAAATCCTCAGGAACCAACGCCAGCTCAGACAGGCCAAACTAATCCGTAATCTGTCAATTTAAAAACATGTCAGCTTAAAACTGACGGATTAAAACTAACAGATATAGAACGGACTGGAGTTAGGATTTTTTTGAGGGGTTAAAACCCTCAAAAGGTCTGACAAAATACCAGTTCTACTTTTTCTTAGTGCTCAGAACCTTCTCTTTAAACAACTTTCCTGCACTAAAAGCAGGAACTCTGGTTGCCGGAATTTTGATCGGCTTGCCGGTCGAGGGGTTGCGCCCTTCCCGCGCTTGCCGGTCTCTCGCTTCAAAGGTACCAAACCCGACTAAGGTAACCTTCTCGCCCTTTGCAACCGAATCCAGAATGACTTCCAGCAATGCGGTAAGGACAATATCAGCGTCTTTTTTAGTGACGTTGGCTTTAGAAGCAATCTGATCGACTAATTCGCCTTTGTTCATTTTCAAAGATCCTCACAATAGTTGCTGTGATTATACTTGAGGCTTTCGAAAGTGCAACAGATTAATTACTGATTAGAAAAGTATTTTCTTAGTCAAGCATTAAACAATTTATCGCCTGTAGTCAACCTGCAAGATGAGGGGGCTAGCCTGCACCCCGTTTCCATCTGTCGCGGTTGCGTTTAAGGTTATTATTTCTTAACAGCCCCTGACGCCCATTTTTTCATTAGAGCTACAGATGCAAAGCTGGCATCGCAATCCACAAAAGGATTGCCTAATCCTGAATAATGTCCAATAGGAAGTCTGTCAGGCAGCACGTTTCAATCTTTTCCAGGACACGGGTGTTGACAATATCAAACTTCGCGCCTGCGCTTGAGCGGAGGTCTTCGTCTAATGCTGTGAGAAACCCTCTTGCAATAATGTCATCCCCGATTTGAGCGAAACCAATGCCCAGTTCCAGGTCGGTATCCATCTGATGGGTGGCGTCTACAATAGTTTTAACAATAGCCATTCGATCGCTGGGTTCGCCATCGATCAGAACCACAATAATTTCCCCATTGGGTTTGGTTTTTCCCGCCGCTTTTCGGGCAAAGTAGTCATCTAACGCTGTTCGTAAACCATCCAACAGGTTAAGTGCGTTAGGAGGGTAGTTTTCGCCGAAAATCTGCCCTAATTGGTCGGATGTGACCTGTTTATATTGCTTAAAAGGCCCCGCTGGATACTCCTTTGAATAGATATAAACCGTGATGCCATCTGGATCTAAGGATTCACAGCGCTCAGTCAACGCAATAATTGCAGTATGGGCAGCTTCCCAACAATCCTTGAACCCTGGTGGGGTTAAACCCACACTGGGTGAAGTTTTAGCGACGATGATTGTATAATCCCGGTTTTCCAGCAAGGGCTCAGACATGCAACCTCCCGTTCTTCAGCCATCTCAAGATAACTTACTTTATAAAAAAAACTTTTGCCTATTGATTATCTTGATAGGCTCTGAGTGCTTTCGACCGGTTCGATCGCCGCAACACACTCTGCCACTGGAAACTTTTGTTCCATGGCCGCAACTAGCGTCTCATAGGCCAAATGGTTTTCCTGTAGGAGGGTTTTGGCGCGCAGGATAGACCAACGTTCTTTTTGCAACCCTGCGTCAGCGGACAAACCCAGTTGGGTCAGAACCCCCCGGAGCTTCTGGCGATCGTCCCCACCGCCCTCAACAGTTCCATAGACCAGGGTTTCTGCTGCAATGCCCGCCATCCAGATTGTGCAGTAGCGATCCAGTAGTTGAGCCGATAGCGAGCCTTGCTGAAGCTCAGTTTCGATTTCCTGGATGTCAAACCGGACACCGCCATTGCCAGCGTGTCCCTGCTGCAAGGCTGCCCAAGCATTTAAGGCATAGCCCGTTACCGGGATGCCTAATTCATGGGCCACCAAAAAATGGCCCGCTTCATGCCGCAGGACACGGGCATGGTGCTGTTCTGAAAAACTAGCTAACCAGTCTAGCAAGAGGGTCGATCCCTGTCCCTGCCAGCTCCAAGTATCCAGGGTAGCTAGCCCTAAGCAACCAAAAGCCGCGATCGCAGGAACGACCGGAGACAAATGCACCAGAGGCCCTAGCAAACTGGTAAAGGTAAAGAGGGCAACCACGATCGCAATTAAATTGAGGGAGAGGCTAGACATGGTAAAGAATGAGAAATAGAGGATAAGAGACGATTTTTAGGCCTTAGCTTTTAATCTTTACACTTTCTACCCTCTACCTGCTGATGCCTGACCCCCGGTTACTGGCTGGCTGACGCCCCCCCTCCTGATAACTGTTTTTGCCCCCCATGCGCTCGATAGAAGGTTTTTAGACTGGCAATATCGCCGACATAGCGCCAGTGCCAGGGTTCGTAATTCACTCCCTGCGGATTATTTTTAGGGTAAGAAAGTTCAAAGCTGTAATGCGCCGCATTGGCTTGCAGCCATTTAGAGGC
>JBAUTA010000624.1:0-3556 GCA_049581985.1 Kovacikia sp. | reverse complement strand
GCAATGGTAACATCCCGTGTCAGGTGAGAAGAGGTGACAACGGTGGGGTTGGGGTTGGTGCCGATCGCCAAAACTCCCTTGTATTGACCTTCGTAAATCAACGGCACAAACACATCGGTCACTTCTCCGTCTGGTGTCAGGTGCTGGCGCACCATGGGAGTTTCGGTATTGGATGCATAATCATCTGGCAGATGAATTTTCCGCCGGATGGTGAGGGAGTTTTGAACTTCAGACTCCGAGAACGGAATTCCAAAGAAAATGTTGCCTTCCTCATCAGCATAGAGCATGTAGCGAACGCTAGAAGTGCTGCTGTAAAAGCGATGGGAGAAACGCGCCAGCTCAGTCCGGTTATTTTCACCTACCAGGGGAGCCACGTTTGCCGCCAGCAGTAAGCCCAAGTCTCGACCAAAGCGAGTGTCGTTAAGACGGGCATCTTGCTGAATGGTGTTCACCGCCCAGAAGGTTAAGCCACTCATGACAAGAGAAACCACCAGGGTCGCAGCAGCCATTAACCGGGTCTGAAGCGTAAACTCAGACCACCAATTGGCAATGGTTTCTCTGATTTTGCTGAGGAGTACGAACAAGGTTAGTTAGGTGGCAGAGGATAGGTAGTAGTGGTGTCAGGGCAAGCGGATGGCTAATAACGATAGCAGTTCTAGATGATTTGGCAACTGAAGGAGCAATAAATTATTCCTGGGATGGAAAATTTTAATTACAGTCCAACTAGAATCGCTATATTAGCGAAATGCATCAAAGTCTAACAACTCACCACTTATTGCTAATAACTTTAACTATATGTTAACTGAAGGCTGATTGAACGGTTCTTACCCGATAACCAATATCTCGACGATAGTACATGCCTTCAAATTGGATGCGGTCAACAGCAGCATAGGCGTTGCTGATCGCCTGTTCAAAGGATTCACCCAGAGCCGTTACGCCCAGAACCCTGCCCCCATCTGTGACCAATTTTTTCTGTTTTAATTGGGTGCCCGCATGGAATACCATAGCCCCCTGGTCTTCAGCGGCAGCAATTCCATTAATCAAATTCCCCTTCGTAAAAGTGCCGGGATAGCCTCCGGCTGCGATGACCACACAGGTAGCCACTCCAGATTTCCACGTAATTGGAGGCATCTCCGCCAACCGTTGATGGGTACAGGCAAGCAATAGCTCTTCCAGGGGCGTAATGAGTAAGGGCAAGACTGCTTGAGTCTCTGGATCCCCAAACCGGCAGTTAAACTCAATCACCTTGGGGTCGCCTGTGGGTGTAATCATTAACCCGGCATAAAGAACGCCCCGGTAGTCAATGCCACGTTTTTGGAGGAGGGCGATCGCAGGTTCTAGAATTTCTCTCTGAATCCGCTCCATCAAGGCAGGTGTGACGACAGGAGCGGGAGCATAGGCTCCCATACCACCCGTATTAGGACCAGTATCGCCGTCACCGATCCGCTTGTGATCTTGAGCAGGCAGCAGGGGGCGAATGGTTATGCCATCGGTTAAAGCCAGAATTGAAACTTCCTGCCCGCTCAGACACTCTTCAATCACAACGAGGTTGCCTGCTTCACCAAACTGTCCAGCGAAAGCAGCAGCGATCGCCGCCTGGGCTGCTTCTACGGTGAGCGCAACCGTTACGCCCTTACCTGCTGCCAAACCATCTGCTTTGATGACGATCGGGGCTCCCTCGGTTTCTACATAGGCTTGGGCTGCGGCTTCACTATTAAACACAGCGGACCGCGCCGTGGGAATAGTTGCTTCCTGCATCAGGGCCTTTGCCCACGCCTTACTCGCCTCGATTTGTGCCCCCATACGGGTAGGCCCAAACACTGGCAATCCCTGCTTTTGGAGATAGTCAGTAATGCCATTTGCAAGCGGCACCTCGGGGCCAATCACCACCAGGGAAATTCCGTTGACCAGGGCAAATCGTCCGATCCCTTCAAAGTCATCCATGTTCAAGGCTAGATTGTGGCAGCCTTTGAGCAGCGCAGTGCCTCCATTTCCAGGAACACAAATGACCTGTTGGACTGTCGAAGACTGTAAGAGTTTCCATGCCAGGGCATGTTCACGACCGCCACTGCCAACAATCAGAATCTTCACGGCATCCTTCCATGCGGCTCAATCGACCGCTGTAGATTCTTTCAAATGCCCTTCATTATGTCATGCTCCAATAACTCAATGGTGAATCAAAAGATAGAAAAGGTGAAGGCAGTCAGAAAGAGGAGGCAGGAGGGATGGGGATCTGATCGCACCTCAGATCACACAATCGGCAGCAATTCCGTATAAGATGCGGTGGAAGAACAAGGTGATTGTTTAGAGGCAAGGTTTAGAGGCAAGGTTTAGAGGCAAGGTGATGGTGAAGTATTGCGGTAGGGAAGGCTTAGCAGGGCAAGGGTACGGGGTGGTGAAGGCTCGGAAATTTCCCTCTTGGGTGCTCATCGGTTTGACGCTGGGGGTGGGCTGCTCCAGGGCGGCGATCGCCCAAATTTATCAACCGCTTCCAGAAAGTCAGCCCTTTCCCCAGAGCCAACCTTTTCCACCCGATAGCCCGATTCCGTCTTTTCCTCCAATTCAACCTGCCCAACCTGCTCAACCTACGCCAGCGCCTCAACCCAGCCCAATTCTTCCCCCCAATCCGCCGACACCCAAACAGCAGCCGAATGAGTTTCCGCCCAACCCGTTAGAACTCAAACTATCCGATCCGTTGCTGCCCCAGGGAATTGATAAACGTCCTTTAACGGCGGCGGAGCGGAAAAAATTAATTCCGCTTCTGGATCAGTTAAATGCTCAGGCAGCGGCGCAATCTAAGGCGGGCGATCGCATCGGAGCCTACGAAACCTGGAACCGGGAATTGAGACTGCGGCGACTTTTGGGACCTGTAGCGGAGGTTAAAGCGTTGGGGCGGGTAGGGGATATTGCCTGGAAGGATAATGAAGCTCCTCAGGTGCGCTGGATTACACAGCGGCTAGATAAAATTTGGGAGCAGGGGAAGGCACCGACTCCGGGTTTAGGGAATAACGTCAACCTGAATGCAGCTCAAGTGGTTAGCCGGACTACTTTACTGGAGGCATTGGGGTTAGCGTACCAGCAGGTGCGACTGCCTCAAACTGCGGTTGCCGTTTACCAGCAAATTCTCAATGAGGCACGTCAGCGCAGGGACTCCAAAAAGATAGATGCCACCCTGAATACCTTAGGGCAACTGCATCTGAGCTGGTTTGACTATCCCAACGCCGCTGCTACTTATAAGGAGTTGCTAGGTCGGGCAAGGGCGCAGCGCGATCCTATCAATGAAGCTGTTTACCTAAACCAACTGGCCTACACTTACGAACAGGCAAAGCAGCCAGCGGAAGCAATTACGTACCAGCAACAATTGGTTAATGTCTATCTGAAGCAAAAAAATCCCATTCCCATTCCCCCCCTCAAAATCAAAATTGCGGATAATTACCAGCTTCTTTCCCGCCCTGATCTGGCGGAGCAAAATTATCAATCTGCTTACCAGCTTGCCCAACCTTTGCTGGAACTGGGCTATGCCGGGGATGCGTTGAAAAAACTGGGGGTGCTCTAC
>JBAUTA010000623.1:0-2788 GCA_049581985.1 Kovacikia sp. | reverse complement strand
CACTCAAGTCCGACGAGGAATTTTTTACTTTCATCGAAAAAGAAAAGAATCATCTCGACTGCCTGGTGCTGCAAGATACTCCCAAACTATCGCTGATCTCTAACTGGCTGCATGGACAGGCAACCCTTCTGCCTGCAGTGATTATCAGCACCGAGTCCAACATTCCGGAAGACCATAGCAAACCGCCAAAAACCTCTCCCCTAGCCCACGCCCTCGACTCAGTTTTTACCTATCATACTGCCGAAGTCTGGATTGCCCCCTCCCAGATTGAGCACATTAGCGACCACGTTGACCGATCAGTGAAGCAATTTCTTAGCCTTTCCCCGACCTGTCAGATCAATGTCTCAGCTCTAGACAGAGCTTTGGCAGATGATCCCACGGCCCAGAATTTCCTGATGGTTCAGCAACGACGGCTAACCGACAAGCTGAAAGAGCGACTAGGGTATTTAGGTGTGTATTACAAGCGGAATCCCAAAAACTTCTTCCGTCACCTTCCTGCTGATGAAAGGCAAGCACTTTTAAATCAGTTGAAAGAGGCTTACCGGAGTATTGTATTGCGTTACTTTGCTGACAATGGCAGCTTAAATCAACTGATTGATGAGTTCGTCAATACTGTTTTTTTTGCAGATATTCCCGTTTCCCAGATTGTGGAAATTCATATGGATCTCATGGATGAGTTTTCTAAACAGCTAAAATTGGAGGGTCGCAGCGAAGATATCCTGCTAGATTATCGGCTTACACTGATTGACACGATCGCCCATCTCTCGGAAATGTATCGTCGTTCAATCCCCAGAGAATCCTAAAAGCGTTTCCCTATTTATCTATGAGTCCTGCTAAAAAAACCTATGTACTCAAATTATATGTTGCGGGGAATACGCCGAACTCGATCCGGGCGCTGAAAACGCTGAATGAAATTCTTGAAAAAGATTTTCAGGGAGTTTACGCGCTGAAGGTAATCGATGTGCTAAAAAACCCCCAATTGGCGGAGGAAGATAAGATTTTAGCGACGCCTACCCTGGCGAAAATTTTGCCCCCCCCGGTTCGTAAGATTATTGGAGATCTTTCCGATCGCGAACGAGTCCTGATCGGGTTAGATTTGCTCTATGAAGAACTACGGGAAGAAGGATTTGACTTGGGAGACTAAATGAGTCGCAGGAACCCTCCGTGAAAGGACGTACAGTTTTGTGTTAAATGTATCTGAATAGATCCTTATTTTTTAGGGTTTTTTTATAAAAGAATTCATACTATGGCCCAAATTGATCAGAATCAGCAAAGTGACGAATTAGTATCAGTCGGGGTTCAAAAAATTCGTACCCTGATTGAGGGATTTGATGATATCAGTCATGGCGGTTTGCCAATAGGTCGCACAACTTTGGTCAGCGGCACATCTGGCACGGGCAAAACCCTTCTAGCAATCCAGTTCCTCTACAATGGCATCGTTCATTTTGATGAATCGGGCATTTTTGTCACCTTTGAAGAATCGCCTACTGACATTATTAAAAACGCCCTCAGCTTTGGCTGGGATCTACAAAAGTTTATTAATGAAGGGAAGTTATTCATCCTGGATGCATCCCCCGATCCAGAAGGGCAGGATATTGCTGGCAACTTCGACCTTTCAGCCCTGATTGAACGCATTCAATACGCGATTCGTAAATATAAAGCTAAGCGGGTTTCGATTGACTCAGTAACGGCGGTATTTCAGCAGTACGATGCTGCATCCGTGGTTCGTCGGGAAATTTTTCGGCTGGTTGCCCGGTTAAAGCTAGTGGGCGCAACCACCATTATGACGACCGAGCGGGTCGATGAGTACGGTCCTGTGGCAAGATTTGGGGTTGAAGAGTTCGTTTCCGACAACGTCACCATCATCCGTAACGTGCTGGAAGGAGAGCGTCGTCGCCGCACAATCGAAATCCTGAAGCTGCGGGGGACCACCCACATGAAAGGGGAATATCCCTTCACAATCACTAACGATGGCATCAATATCTTCCCCTTGGGAGCGATGCGACTGACGCAGCGATCGTCCAATGTGCGGGTATCCTCCGGTGTCAAAACCCTGGATGATATGTGCGGCGGCGGATTCTTCAAAGACTCCATCATTCTGGCAACGGGAGCGACGGGAACGGGCAAAACCCTTCTCGTCAGTATGTTCCTACAGGATGCCTGTGCTCGGGGTGAACGCGCCATGCTATTTGCCTATGAAGAATCCCGCGCCCAGCTCTCTCGCAACGCCTACTCTTGGGGGATTGATTTTGAAGATTTGGAGCAAAAGGGGTTACTGAGAATCCTCTGCACCTATCCTGAATCATCTGGTTTGGAGGATCATCTGCAAATTATCAAATCGGAAATTGCTGAGTTTCAGCCCTCGCGGATTGCGATCGACTCTCTATCGGCTCTGGCCAGGGGCGTCAGCAACAATGCCTTTCGGCAGTTTGTCATTGGCGTTACAGGATTTGCCAAGCAGGAGGAAATCACGGGATTCTTTACGAATACCTCTGATCAATTCATGGGTTCCCATTCCATTACTGATTCCCACATTTCCACCATCACCGACACGATCCTGATGCTGCAATATGTGGAAATCCGGGGAGAGATGTCTCGCGCCATCAACGTCTTTAAAATGCGCGGTTCCTGGCATGATAAGGGCATTCGCGAATACAATATCACTGAAAAAGGACCTGAAATTAAGGACTCCTTCCGCAACTTTGAACGAATTATCAGTGGTTCTCCCACCCGGATTTCAGTTGACGAGAAAAGTGAACTATCTCGGATTGTCAAGGCTGTTCAGAAT
>JBAUTA010000622.1:0-5479 GCA_049581985.1 Kovacikia sp. | reverse complement strand
GGAATGGGAAGGGCGGAAAAACAGCTAATGGCAGTCAGCCACGGGGGGGGAGTTTGCCGCCCCTGGAATCTGTAAAACCCACCAACCGAAGGCGACAGGGTTCTGCTTCTGGCAAAGACAGATCAGCCAAGCGACCCGCTTCCAACTTTTGGGGTTGGCTGTTGGGGCATCGTTCCAGACGCCCAGCCCAAAAGCCAAAAGCAGATCAGGCTAATAATCCAACCAGGCTAAGGTCAGAAGCTCCCAGTTCTGCAGGTGGGGGGCAGGCTAGTACTCCGGTTTCCCTACCCAATCGGGAAGCCTTCGTTACTAGACCGAAAAGTTTTGCCCCTGGATTAGAAAACGGCAAGGGTGGTTCGCCGTCTGGGGCTGATGCTGCCAAACAGGCGGCGTTGCGATCGTCCACCCTGCTGCAACTTTCAGCCCAATCGAGTATTCGTGATCGCTACAATCAATTGCTTCCTCACAAACCGGGGTCAGGTCGGTTTGGTGCTTTGCTACCTGGACAGAATCGGACTTCGATGCGCCCTGAATCTGCCCAATTGAATGGGGCTGGAGTGCAATCGATTAATCGTCCTTCTAGACGAGAAAGAACCCCTTCTAAACCCCATTCTCCTGGTTTTTCGGCTGCCCTATACGCCGCCCGGATGGTGATTTTGAGTGTGGGAGTTGGGGTGCTGGCAGGAACCATGCTGTCGATGTGGGATCCGGCGAGTCGATCGCCTGCGGGTGCTTCTCAACAAAGCAAACAAGCCAGTATTAGTGCTAATAGCACGACCACTTCAGGAGGTGGGTCTGGGCTTGACCAGATGCCCAGTTTAGGGCAGGAAATGACGCCCTTGAAGTCAGCCCTACAAACCCTGGTTTCAAAGAATACGCAGATGGCAGCGGGGATTTTTCTCCTGGATTTGGATAAAAATGCCTATGTTGATCTTAATGGAGATGCTACCTTTTCCTCTGCCAGTACGATCAAAGTGCCGGTTCTAGTTGCCTTTTTTCAAGACCTGGATGCGGGAAAGGTTCGTCTGGATGAACCGCTGACACTCCGCAAGGAATTAGTTGGCAATGGTTCTGGGGATATGCAATATCAACCGCCTGGAACGCGCTTTACGGTGCTGGAAACTATTACCAAAATGATCACGATTAGCGATAATACTGCCACTAATTTGATCATTGCCCGTTTAGGGGGGGCCGCTTCCTTAAACCAACGATTTAAGTCCTGGGGGATGCGATCGACTGCCATTAACCAACCCCTGCCAGATTTACAAGGTACGAATACCACCAGTCCTAGAGATTTGGCGATCTTAATGACGCGCATCAGTCAGGGGGATTTGATATCGCTTCGCTCGCGCGATCGGATGTTGGATATCATGCGGCAAACTGAAAATCGTAGCCAGTTGCCTCAGGGATTGGGAGCGGGTGCCACCATTGCCCATAAAACGGGCGACATTGGCACCATGATTGGCGATGTCGGTCTGATCGATGTGCCCAATGGCAAACGCTATGCAGCGGTAGTCATGGTGAAACGGTCCTTCAACGACGATCGGGCCTACGAATTTGTCAGCCAGATTTCTCGCCTTGCCTATCAATATTTCACCCGTGCAGAACTATCTCAGCCTGGTGTGACGCCCTCTGTTGCGCCCACGGCTATTCCTACGGGTTCACCTGGAAGCTCACCACCATCTCCCTCGATTAATCCGAATGGGCAATCTTCCCCCAATCCAACCTCTGAAACCATGACGACTCCGAATAGTTCTTCGGCAAGTCCTAGTGGGGAGTCTGAGGGATCTAATTCGGATGAATCGACTACCAATTAGATGGGCTTAGATGGGCAACATTTCTTCGTGGGTTTGCATTTGTTCCAGGGATTGCCAGACCTGACTCATTAAGGTATCTAACCCCGATCGGGTCACGGCGGAAATCAGGAATACGGGGCCATGACTCAATTGTTCAAGTTGGGTAGTGATCTCGTCTAGGGCCTGGGCATCCCAGGCGGCGGCGTCCAGCTTATTGAGGGCAAGAATTTGAGGACGTTCTGTCAATCCGTGCCCATAGGCATGAAGTTCTTGCTGGATGATGGTGTAGTCGGCGATCGGATCCGCACTGGTGGCATCGACCAGATGCAGCAACAGGCGAGTCCGTTCCACATGGCGCAGAAAGTCATGTCCCAGGCCAGTTCCCAGATGCGCCCCTTCGATTAAACCGGGAATATCTGCAAAAACAGTTCCATCTCCAGTTGGCTTCCGCACGACTCCCAGATTGGGCACCAGGGTTGTAAACGGATAATCAGCAATTTTGGGTCGAGCAGCAGATAGGGCCGCAATCAGGGTAGATTTTCCAGCGTTGGGTAGGCCAATGATACCCACTTCTGCCAGCAGTTTTAGTTCCAGTCTTAGAAATCGGCTTTCCCCCGGCAAGCCAGGTAAAGCCCTTTCAGGTGCGCGGTTGCGGTTACTCAGAAAGTGTTGATTTCCCAGGCCACCCTTTCCCCCCTGGGCAACACAAAGAATTTGGCCGGGTTCTGTCAGATCGCCCAGCAATTCATCGGTTTCAGCATCGTAGACCATTGTGCCGCAGGGAACCTCGATCAGACGATCGCTCCCCGATGCCCCCGTTCGGTTATTAGGTCCACCCCGCTGCCCATTTTCTGCCTTGAACAGATGGTTATAGCGAAAATCTAGCAGGGTTTGCAGGTTCTCGGCTGCCTGAAAGATGACTGACCCCCCCCTGCCGCCATTGCCGCCGGATGGTCCCCCCGCTGGCACATATTTCTCCCGCCGGAAGGCAACCAACCCATCACCGCCATCCCCTGCCTGAACCTGAACCTCTGCCTGATCAATAAATTGCATGTCAATTAAAAAAGCGTTCTCTATTGATCATAGGCGACCCGACTGATGTGTTGCGTCTTTTTAGTCTTCTACCCACTGCATTGCTGCTGAACCCGGTTAGAAAGGGTCTGCGATCGCTTGCCTTTGAGCGTCAATCGGCTAGGAATCTGACTCTTTACTACTCGGATGTTCCTTAGAAACTTGAGCTACCTTCTGGGAGATCTCTGGATTGTAGAGCCGCATATAGTTCCAGTAGTTTTCAAACACCGATTTGACGTAGCCCCTGGTTTCATCGTAGGGAATATTTTCGACAAACTCATCCGGATCGCCCAGCCCCTTTTTCTCCACCCAGCCTGCAACCGCATTGGGACCCGCATTATAACTGGCAACCGCCAGCATGGAATTGCCCCCGTATCGCTGATGGGTGTAGTCCAGATACCAGGTGCCCAGCTTGATGTTGTCACTGGGGTCATTCAATTGATATTGTTTTAGCTTGATTTGCTTGGCAATCCAGGCTCCCGTGTCGGGCATCACCTGCATTAAGCCTTTTGCGCCTGCTGAGGATGCAATTCCTGGCATAAAGCGCGACTCTTGACGAATCAACGCAGTTACCAATAAAGGATTGAGTTGACGCTCCTGGGACCAGGTTTCGATCGGTTCTAGAAAGGGGAAGGGATAGAGTGCTTGCCAGTAGGGAAGCTGTTGTTTGAGCGTCTTGTACTCAGACTTTTCATTTGGGCTTTCCCGCTCACTCAGGTAAGAAACCATGAAAATCCCGTCGATGTAGTCTCCCACGCCCAGACGCATGATGCCATCCGTAAATTGTTCTGCGACGGTGGGCTGCATTGGATTCCGAAATTCTGTCTGCCAGAGTGCCCAGGCGTCTCTGTCCTGCCCAAGTTGGTAAAGTTCCTTGAGGGTCGCGGAGCCAACCGGCAATTCTGGGCGAGATTCAGGGCGCTCCACCTTAGGATTGAGCTGCCGCACTGTGTTAAAGTCTCCCACCTGCCAACCCAACATCGATGCCGATCGCCACGCATAATAAGACTGGGGATGGCGGCTGAGAACCTGCTTAAATGCGGCCTGCGCTTCACTGGTTTTGCCTAGTTTATCGGCCCATTTTCCTGTCCAGAAACCAGCTTCCGCTGCCAGCCCACTGTCGGGATTGTGGGTCAAAATTTGTTCCGCCCACTGACGCGCCTGCTGCAAATCGTTAGCGGTTGCCTGTTGCTGGGCAAAGCTCCAGCGTGCTTCCGCTGCCGCATCCGATTTGCCAAAGTGGGTCAGGAGAATCTGGCGAATCTGATTGGCAGTTTTGCTACTGTTCGCCTTTTCATAGAGCTTTGCTTTTTCAAGCAGCGCATCCCCTGCCTTCACTGGAAACTGGCTAATTAACTGATCCAGATAGGGCATGGCTTTGTCTGGATCCACCAGCTTAGCCAGACGCAGGAGAGCCAGGGAGGTTTCCTGGGCTTGGGGAAAATCATTGACCAGGCGTTGATAAGCCTGCACCACCCCATCCCGTTCACCCAGCTGTAGTCCGCGCGCAATCCGGTAGGCATTACGGGGGGTGTAGGGGGCGCGGGCGTAGGCGGCTCCTGCCTTGCCATACTGTTGTTTTTCCCAGTAGCCAAAGGCGATCGCTTCCCAATCGTTGGGCGTTAACTGATTGGCATACTGACTGACCAACCGATCTAAAATGGCGATGTAGTCCTGACTATATGGTGCGTGCCTGGCCAGGACTAACAGCAGTTTGGGCTGATTAGGATTCTGTTTTAGCTGCTTTTGCACAATTTCAATTGTGCGGGGATAGGCGGGAAATTGCTCGATCGCCTGATTCCAATAGTCTGGCTTGGTTTGACCCAACGACACTAAGGCTTCTGCCGCCACCGGACTCTGCGGATAACGCTGCAATAAATCCTGCCAGGTTATCTGAGCTTTTGCCTGATCGCCTACGATTGCATAGGCCTGGGCCTGTTTTCGTAAAACATAGGCCGCCAGAGCCGGATAGCTGCTATCCAATCCCTGCAACTGTTCTAATGCCTTCTTGCCCTGCCCCTGTTGCAGTAGCTCGTTAGCTAGCAAGTAGCGGGCACGATTACTCTCAGAGGACTCCTTACTCTTCGCAATTTTTTCAAGCTTCGCAGTCCTTTGCGCCGAAGGTAAGGACTTGAGCGAATTAATCTGCTTGATCGGGATGATTTTTCCCTGTTCTCCAGACTTCAGTAGATCAGGCGATCGGACTCCCTGGCCCAAAAAGCCCACCAGCGAAAATCCACTGCCTAGTAAAAAGGCAGATATTCCCGTCGCGATTACGAAGACTCTGGCTCTCCGTTGTTTCAGCATGAACCCTCGCAGAAACTGGGTAGAACTTCAAGTGACTTTAGCATTTCTGAGCTAACTTGAACCACAAATAAAGTTAGGAATTCATGAACTTAGCCAGCAGACCACCAGGGATGGATGACGAAAGCAGTGGGGTATAAGTTTCAGGAATAGTGACGATAGGGGATAGGGAGAACAAAACTTAAAACTCTCTTCTTCCTTCTTCCCCTCCCTTCCTATTTCTGCTGTTCTCCCTCCCGCTTTCCCCCTCCCCCCCTCCCTTTTTTGATCGATACTGAAAGCAGTTAAGGAAAAAGGAACTCTGGAAT
>JBAUTA010000621.1:0-1504 GCA_049581985.1 Kovacikia sp. | reverse complement strand
GAAGGAGATGAAGAGGGGACATTATGCGATCAGCATACGGCGACCCATTCACACGAGGATTATGACGAACCAATCGAACTAGTGAATTCGCCCCGATTAGGAATGTGCGGCTACACTGGCCCAGCTAAACCGCCTTATTAGCGGCTCTGACCTTACATTAAAAAACTGGGCAGGTAACTTAAGCGGTCGGTTCGCACATACGAGAGCATCCAAAAGTCCGGGGTCTAGCAGGGTAGCAGGATCAGGGAAGCTGTGTAATTCCTGGGCGTGGATCCAGATGATGATGAAGCCGAGATCGTAAGCCCAGCCGAATATGCTCAGAAATACTTCATGCAGGTTGCGGATTTCCAAGTCGTCGGGAACAGCGATAACCCTTGCCACAAAGGGCTGACATCGTTTAGTACGGTGCGCAGGTTGATGTGTTTGAAGGGAGCCAAGGCGTTGTCCACATCATTCGAACAGCTTATATCCGAGGACTATTGTCCGTCTCTAGACCCCCGACTTTTGGATGCTCTCCTACTTAGATGGATATGGCTTCTCCATGGAATCTGGAGAGGTTGAGTTAGAGGTGCCCTTCCCATAGGAATCCTCTGTGGGACTCATCGAAGAATCCTTTGTGCCCTTTGAGGGCGTTTTCGTTGCGGATTTCTTCACTTTAGGACTAGGTGTCTTCGTTTCAGTAGGCATTGTAGAGGGTTCTGAAGTCGGAGTATCAGTTTCTGGTGGCTTAGCAAAAGCTCCAGCCAGGGGTAAAAGGGTCATAGCAGCTAATGCAACTGCAAAAAGAGATCTAGACATGAGATAGTTTCTCAATGCGTCTGAGTTATTAACTTCCTGCTTACTGACTCCTACAAGCAGTAAAAGGTTCCTACAAAAAACCTCTTACAGAAGAGTGCATACCTAAAAATCATTCAACTCAACCTAAAAATTCTTCTATTTACTTTCTATTTCCGTTAACTATCATCGGTATTATCAAGTTAATCCAATTTGACCTCGTATGACCGCGCTTATTGAGAATAAGCTTGTTTGAGGTCACGAAAAATCAATGTTCTAGCCCTTGTGAATGAAGCATTTTCTCAATAAGAAAGTCAGTCGGACGTTAAACAGACTGAGGTTATAGCTTGAGCAACAGAGCGAAATAGATAAAATTGAAATTTTTACGTTGATGGGGATTCGTACATGGCTTTGCAGACTGACGCTTTTGAAGTACTAGAAGGAATCTATCAAGAGCGTAATCTCGTGCGTTACGCTGCAAAACAGAAAATCCCTCTCCAGGGGGATGATGTCTGGATTGTCTATCGTGGGGTTGTCCAGATACAGGCTTTGCATTACTCAGGGGATGAATCGATTTTAGGGATGCTTGGGCCAATGATGCCTTTTAGTAGAGCCTTCAGTGACCTTGATTCCTATGATGTCCAAGCCCTGACAGAGGTAGACCTGTTGCGCTTGAGTTGGAGAGATATCCAGCAATCTGCTGCTCTAGCGATGGAGATTAATCAGTTAT
>JBAUTA010000620.1:0-1941 GCA_049581985.1 Kovacikia sp. | reverse complement strand
CTCCCGATGCAAGAGAAGCATCTCACCAAGCCAACTTCCGTATACGGATTGACAAAGCTTTGGCAGGAGCAGTTGTTACAAAATTATTGTGAAAGCCAAAATATCGATTTAGCTGTTCTAAGATTTCAGAACGTTTATGGTCCTAAGCAGGAATTGGGAAACCCTTACACAGGCATCATTGGCATTTTTACTAATGCGATCGTTCAAGGAAATCAACTTGAGATCTTTGAAGATGGATTAATGACGCGAGACTTTGTGTTTGTGGGAGATATTGCTGAGGCAGTACTCAAATGCGTCACTGACGAAAAACCATTGAACGCTGTGATCAATGTCGGCAGTGGGCAAGCGGTAACGCTGCTAGAAGTCGTGGAAACGATTGCCCAAATTGTGGATAAGAAAACAGACTTCAGGATTTCAGGTCGCTTCCGAGTGGGCGATATTCGCCATGCTGTTGCTGATATGGCCCAGTACAAAGCCTTATTTGGAACATGGGAGCCAACCTCCCTTCAAGCTGGACTGGCTCAATACCTGGAATGGTATCTGAACCAAAAACCTCTTAGCCCAAATACTTTACAGGCATCCTTAAAGGAAATGGAGCAGAAAGGTTTGTTATTGACCAAGCATTCTTAAGTGCAAAGCTGTGAAAGTAATGAAAGTTTTACACTTGAGTACTTCTGATGTGGATAATGGGGGGGCACGAGCCGCATATCGCCTCAATCAGGGGCTGGAGTCCCTGGGATGCACCTCCCAAATGCTGGTTCGCGCCAAGTTTAGTTCAGACCAAGCAGTCATCTCTGAGAGATCAGTACTGACTAAGCTAGGCCCTTCAATCTCTGGCCTGCCATTGCAGCTTTATCCCAACTGCCGTGCCCCCATGTTTTCACCGCAGTGGTTTCCTGATGTATTCGGTTCCAGAGTAAAACAATTCAATCCAGATATCATTAATTTGCATTGGGTTTGTAACGGCTACCTTCAAGTGGAAACCATCGCACAATTTAATCAACCTCTAGTTTGGACCTTACATGATATGTGGCCCTTCACTGGAGGATGTCATTACATTCAGGAATGCGACAATTACAAAGATGCCTGTGGTCAATGCCCACAATTACAAAGCAGCCATTCATGGGATCTTTCCCGTTGGGTCTGGAAGCGCAAAGCTCAAGCCTGGAAAAATTCTAACTTGACCATTGTCGCAACTACTTCATGGATGGCTGAATGCGCTCGTTCTAGCTCACTGTTTAGAGATCGACGAGTAGAGGTAATTCCCTTAGGTCTTAATACTGAAAAATACAAGCCAATTAATCAGAAAGTTGCTCGCGAGTTGCTCAATCTTCCTCAAGACAAGCAGCTAATTCTTTTTGGTGCAATCAACGCGACTTCTGATCAGAGAAAAGGATTTCATCTTTTACTTCCCGCCCTTCAAAGACTCAGTCAAGCGGGATGGCAAGAACAAATAGAACTCGTTATTTTTGGTTCCTCTAAGCCTGACAAACCAATCGATTTAGGCTTCAAAACCCATTACCTGGGGTACGTTCGTGATGATATTTCACTGGCGCTTACCTATTCGGCAGCAGATGTAATGATAGCACCATCGATTCAGGAAGCATTCGGCCAAACTGCTTCTGAGTCTCTCTCTTGCGGCACACCTGTAGTCGCCTTTAATGCAACTGGGTTGAAAGACGTGGTGGATCACCAGCAAAACGGCTATCTAGCCACCCCTTTTGAGATTGAGGATCTAGCCAAAGGAATTGCTTGGGTGCTAGAAGATAAGGAGCGTCATCAAAAACTTCAGTTCCATGCCCGGGAAAAGAGCTTGCGGGAATTTTCTTCCGAAACTCAAGCAGCCCGCTATTTATTTTTATATAAAGAGATTTTAAAAGAATTTCAGTAAAGCTGCCTTCATCATACATTCTAAAGATTGAATTTTTATATGTTAAGCTC
>JBAUTA010000619.1:0-1647 GCA_049581985.1 Kovacikia sp. | reverse complement strand
CAAAACTAGCAACTCAAAACTGGGATGCTAAGTTGATTATCACAACTACTGTCCAGCTTTTTGACAGTTTATTTTCCCATAAGCCAAAGCAATGTCGAAAACTGCATAACATTGCCAACAGCGTCATTGTTTTAGATGAAGTTCAGACGCTACCAATCGGGTTACTTTCACCCATTATGTCAGTGCTGAAAGAACTCATTGAGCGCTACAAGGTCACTGTTGTGCTTTGCACGGCAACACAGCCCGCTTTGTCTGGTGATACCCCCTATTTCAAGGAGACATTTCAACCAGAACAGGTGCGGCAGATCATTCCAGAAGACCTGGCAAATGAACATTTCAAAACCCTCAAGCGAGTTACCTATAACATCCCAAAGAAGGGAGAAACCTGGACATGGGAAGAGTTAACGCAGGATATGCGATCGCACTCTTCCTCACTCGTAGTGCTGAATACCCGTCGGGATGCTCTGGCTGTGCTCAATGCTTTGGGAGTTGAACCGGATTCATCAACCGGGTTAGCTAGGAACAAAGTAGTTCAGATTCTTTCCACTGCACCTTTGCTGCATCTTTCTACGCTACTCTGTGGAACACACCGTCGCATGATTTTGGCAGAGGTAAGGCGACGGTTAGAACACAAAGAACCCTGCACATTGATTTCAACGCAGGTTGTAGAAGCAGGGGTAGATTTGGATTTTCCCGTGGTATATCGGGCGATCGGGCCACTGGACCGAATTGTGCAGGCAGCGGGGCGCTGTAATCGGGAAGGAAAGTTAGCTGAATTGGGTCGGGTGATCCTGTTTGAGCCAGCAGAGGGAAGCCAACCACCGAAGGGAGAGTACAGCAAAGCAATGCAGAAGGCTCGGGATATCTTGCAGTCGGAGGAGTTTGAAGAATCCCAGTTGCACGAGCCAGGAATTTTTGAGAAATATTTTCGGAAAATTTACCCCCTGGTTGCCAATACCAAAGGCGAGCTAGACACCAAAGGAATCCAAGCCCTGCGTCAAGATTGGAGTTTTCGGCAAGTGGGTGAGACGTTCCGGCTGATTGAGGACAATACAGTTCCGGTAATTATCCAATATGACCAAACAGTAGAAGAATTGCTGAACAAGATTCGCTATCGGGGAATTTGGTCTAGCGATCGCACCCAACTTCAGCCCTATATTGTCAACCTACCCAAGCGCGTATTTGATCGGGCTGAAACTCGCCAAGAGGTTGTAGCAGGATCTAATCTATGGCTATGGACAGGTAACTATGATCCAATCTATGGCATTCCGTTGGCTGCAAGTCAGCAGGACGTGGTTTGTGATCCAACATTTCTAATTCTGTAGTTTTTGGAAGTAGACTTTTGGCTCTTATACTGAAGAAACAGCATGACTCTCCATAGTCAGGTGAATGTATGAGCTTGTCTGAATCGACAGTGGATTTATTGCAGTTGCATGAGCGTGATATTGCCCTCTGGGCTGAGACAATCGCCGATTTGTTGCGACAAGGAAAATTTGACCAGCTAGATTTGGCAAATCTAATCGATGAGGTGGAAGATTTGGGGCGGCGGGAACGAGATCGCTTGCTGAGTTTTGCACGGCTAATTTTGCATCATTTACTGAAGTGGCATTATCAGCCGGATCGGCGATCGCGCAGTTGGGTGAAGAC
>JBAUTA010000618.1:0-6932 GCA_049581985.1 Kovacikia sp. | reverse complement strand
GTGCAAAGGTCCTTGGCGTTGCCGCTTCAACATGCAGAATTGTCTGCTCGTTCAGGTGGAAGAATTGGCTGAGGCGGGCGATCGCCTGGTTGACGTAGTCATGTTTGAGCCTTTGATAGGTGGGCTTTTGACGCTCAAATTTTGCATTTTGAATGGCAGAATGGGACTCTCCCTGGTCTGCTAACAACTCCCCACGCCCACCTCCCCATTTCCCCTCTGCCAACTCTCCCTCTGCCAACTCCCCCTCTGCCAACCCCCCCCCAGCCCACCAAAGATCCGTATCAGTAAACGACGACGCAATAATCGTTGCCTTTCCTGCGGGCGCACGACCATCTCCCGTTTGGCTGACTGAAACGAACAGTGAATTGTTCTCTGCGATCGGACCGTCATAGTCGTAGAGAAACTGAAGATGGGGGGGACAGTGGGGCGGAACGGCACTCTGATCAACCCCTAAGTAAATAACAAACGCCCCGGAGGCGGGAGGAAGTTTCGCAACCCGACGACGATAGCCCTGAAAGGAAGTTGGAAGTTGGAAGTTAGAACTTGGAATTTCTTCTGCCTTCCGTCCCCGATTTACCTCCTGCTGCCCTTGCCCCCCTTCTCCACCTTTCACTAGCATGACCAGATTTTGCACCGTCACATTGGCAATGACGTGATCGGCGGCTTCTGTCCAGGTATCACCCGTTTTTTGATTGCGAATTTTAACTCCAGTGACGCTGCCACGTTCGCTATTAATCTGTTCTACAGTGTGGCGCAGCAGGAGTTTACCGCCATCCCGCTCGAGGGCGGCCACCAGGCGATCGCTCAACACCTGCATACTGCCATGGAGATGGAACAGTCCCTGGGGTTCCTGGGAAACGCTGAGGGCGGTTGCGGCGTAGAGCAAGGCCGTTTCTTCCGCATCGACCTGGGAGTAGAGCTTCAACTGCATATCCAGAAACGTTCTTAACCGCTGATTATCTGCCAACCCATAGCTGCGTAAAGCGTCTCCTACGGTTGAAAAGGTATGGGGTAGGGTCAATAAGGTATCGGGGCGAATTGCCTGGGCCAGTTGCCACAAATCCCACAGATTGCGGGGAGGCAGAACCGGATTGCGGGATTGAAACGCCCAACTATAGCGAAATAAATCTGCCAGTAGTTGCCAGAAGGGTTCGCTACCGGGAAATTGCCGCTGCCGTTCTGCCTGCCACCGCTCCGGATCGCGCCAGACATTAATGGGTTCCGTTTCTCCCGGCAGATAAACAGCGCAAGCTGGATCACAGGGTGTGGCTGCGGGTAGATCAATCCCTAACTCCGAAAAAATCTGGTAATGCACTCCCCCTGGTTCCAGTCCTGCGACCTGAGTTGCCCCCACATCAAACGTAAACCCCTGGCGCTTGAAGGTGGAAGCACACCCACCCGGAACGATCGCCTGATCCAACACCAGCACCTCGTATCCCCTGTGGGCCAGAAGCGCCCCTGTGGTCAACCCACCCATTCCAGCTCCCACCACCACCACGCGAGGAGAGGTTTGACTAGCCATTCGTCCCTTCCAAATAATTTGTTACATTATTTAACATTCCTTATCATAGTTTACTAAAGGTTTTGAGACAGCATTCTAAAACTGGGGTGGGTGAGGGGGTGGGTGAGGGGTTAGTTCTCTGGCAATTAATGAAGTTATTCACAGATAAGTACTTTTATCCCTTTAAGATGGATTAAGAACGCCAACCAAGGGCATTGCATGACTTCAACCCTGATTCAGTCCTCTTCTGCTCGTTCCCTCACCGCGCCGACCATACAGCGTTTACCCAATGGCTTGACGATCGTTGCCGAGCAGATGCCTGTAGAGGCTGTTAATTTGAATATTTGGCTGAATGTTGGCTCGGCGGTTGAGCCAGATGCCATTAATGGCATGGCGCACTTTCTGGAGCACATGGTGTTTAAGGGCACCGATCGGCTCCAAAGTGGAGAATTTGAACAATTGGTAGAGGAGCGGGGCGCAGTTACCAATGCGGCCACCAGTCAGGATTACACCCATTACTACATCACCACGGCTCCCAAGGACTTTGCGAGTCTGGCTCCCTTGCAAATTGATGTAGTGATGAATGCCAGCATCCCGGATGATGGGTTTGAGCGAGAGCGCCAGGTGGTTCTGGAAGAAATCCGGCGATCGCAGGACAATCCCCATCGCCGCACCTTCCAACACGCTACCGAATTAACCTTTGACCACCTCCCCTATCGTCGCCAGGTACTCGGCCCCAGCTCGGTGATTGAGCATCTGACTCCCCAGCAGATGCGTGACTTTCATGCCCACTGGTATCGTCCCGAGTCCATTGTTGCCGTTGCCGTGGGGAATCTTCCGGTTGATGAATTGATTCGGATTGTGGCAGAGAGCTTTAAGGGAGAACCGACGACAGCAGGGATACAGGGGGAAATCCAAAATCCAAAATCCAAAATCCAAAATTCTGAATTAACCCATCCCCCTTTCTCCCCATCCCCCTTCCCCCATGCCCCTTCCCTCTCGCCTGAGCCTCCCTTCCAATCCATCATCCGGCGCGAAGTCACGGATCCCAGTCTGCAACAGGCGCGGCTAGTGATGACCTGGCGGGTGCCGGGGCTAAATGATTTACCCCAAACCTATGCCCTGGATGTGTTGGCAGCGATTCTGAGTCATGGGCGAACAGCCCGTCTAGTGCAAGATTTACGCGAACAGCGGGGGTTGGTTTCCAGCATCTCTGCCAGCAATATGACCTATCAGCACCAGGGAGCATTTTATATCTCAGCCCATTTGCCAGAAGAGAATCTGGCCGTGGTTGAAGCGGCGATTGCGGACCATATTCGGGCGTTGCAGGCAGACCTGATCACTGAGGTAGAAATGGCGCGGGTCCGCACCCGGGTGACCAATCATTTTATTTATGCCAATGAAACACCCAGCGATCGGGCAGGCATCTATGCTTACTACCAGTCCCATGGGGATGACCTGGCTTTTGCGTTGAACTATCCCACCCATATCCAAGCGCTTAGCCCTGACCAACTAAGGCTGGCAGCCCAGCGCCATCTGTCAGCGGCAGCCTATGCCGTTGTGGTGATCAGGCCGGGTAAGGGATGATGGGGAATTAGCCTTTGTCTCAACCTATTCCAACGCAGCAGCTTTCGCCTCGCTTGCAGTTAGGGCCTGCTCTCCCAGCAGGCCAGGTTTGACTAACTGGGGGCGGATCACTAAACTAACTCCGATCACCCAGGCAAGGGAAATCATCCAGCCTGCCAGCACATCGCTGGGAAAGTGAACGCCCAAATAAAGGCGGCTCCAACCGATCGCCCCTACAAATAGACTTCCGCTGAATAGCACTAGCCAACGCCAGCGGGTGGCCCAGGTCAACATTACCAGCACCGCCACAAAGCTCATGCTGGACATGGCATGACCACTGGGAAAGCCGTAATCTAGCTGCGGTGCCACCGAGTTCCACAAACTGGGACGAACTCGATGCACCCATCCTTTAACCATCAGGTTGAGTGCGGCACTACCCAGGATTGTGATTAATAAAAAAGTCAGCGATCGCCACCGCCGAAAGTACAGAAACCCCATTGAGATGACTGCGGCAAGAGGGACTACCCCGCCATACACCCCTAGCTCAGTGAACCGGGTGACAAACGTATCCAGTCCAGGCGTTGCCCTTTGATGAATTGCCACCAGCAGGGCGGCATCCCAGGGGAAATCCTGGTTTTGCCAGATGCCGATGGCAAGCTGCTCAAAAATAAACAGGGGCAAAACCATCCCAAAGAGCAACAACAGTAGCGATCGCCAGTGCCCCCGCAGCAGCTTTTGAAGAAAGCTGAGGAAAGATCTAGGTGGCCTCGAAAAAAATGCGTCAGACATGCATGAATAACGGCTGAACTGAACCTAGCCAACTGGACCTAAGCAAGAAGAGAAGGAACTGGGCGTCATTAACCTGGTTCCCTCATAGCCAATCCACTTCCAGCCTGCGTTGCAGCGTTCCCAACCCTAATTCTTTGGGAGCGAGGGAGTGGGTTTCAAACAACGCCATCATGTCTTTGAACTGGGGATTGTCCCGGTTAACCCCGGTTAATCCTTTGGCAATAATTAGGCCGCAGCACCCTTTGGTTTTTTTGCACCGTTCGTCCCATTTTTTACGCGCAGTAACGTGGTTCGGGTCGTCCTCGCCAAATTCACCAAACAGATGAAGCTCGCCGTTCCCGGTTTGAAATAACCCCAGGTCGTAGCGATCGCCCCCCAGAGGATTTTCTCCCGGATTGAAGCAAATTCCTTTTAGCCCACCTGCGGTTTGCAATTCCTGAATCAGCGTCTTCGCCTTGGGCCGTGAGGTTTGAATCATCACTACCGGCAGACCATCTCCCGCTTCTTTCACTTCCTGAGCCTGGTGGTATTCTGTGCCCGATCGCAAAAACTCCAACATTTCCCAGGGCACAACTCCGAGGCTAAGGAAAGCATTGTCAGGAACCAGATCATCCCGTACAGTCGGGAAGTCGGCGTCCTGTTCATCTTCGGGACCAGCCATTTCCAGCAATTCGGTAGCCAAATCTGGCATGGTAGCCACTTTCACAGAAATGGGGGAAGTCGTCCCCTCAGGGGTCTCTGGCAGCGGAATCCGGTAACGGCTATGGACGGCTGGAAAGGCTTCATTCTCAAATTTTTGGCGGTGTTGGCGGGTAAAGCGATACATCACTTCCAGGGCCACCAGGAGAACCAGAGCTTCCTCGTCATAGAGGAAAGACCGCAAGCCCTCAAGGGGATGGAGATTCCCAAAGACTGGCTCGATCTGAGAAAGGGGAAGCGTGCCCAGATCGATATCCACTTCCTCCTCCTCATCATCACCATTCTCAAAGGTGACAAACAGACAATCCTGCCCCAAAAAGGCTTCTTCCATCTCTTCCAGCGACTCATTGACTAGAACTCGCTGCCGAAACCGCTGCAGTGAGTCTAGAGAACGGTAAAACAAAATCCCGTACTCCATGCCCAACATGCCCATGACTGAGGCATAGAGGGTATCCACATCCCACCGATTGAGTTCGATCGCCAGAATCTGGTGATCCGCCAAAACTTCCCAGGGTGCGACATTCCAGACTTCCAGTGCTTTTTTAAGTAAGAGGTCAGCATATTGGGGTGGCAATTGCGGCGGGCGGGTGTTGATGGCATCCTGAAACCCCCGAAAAATTTCATCAATGAGCGGCAGGTCGGGCACGTAGTCCAAAACAATGTCGAGGTCTTGCAGGACGCCCCGGAGAAAAAACAGAATTTCGCGATCGCGAACCACAATTTTTTGAGGCCGTGCCGGAGTTCCTGGATTGTGGGGATGCTCCATTGCTCGCAGCAATGTCCGAACTACCGCTTCAGGCCCAGTTTCAGGGGTAACAACATCCATGGCCCGGACCATTCCTTGAGACCCATCCACCCAGAGAATGCATTCCCCATCTGGAGACTGATCTGTCCCTGACTCAGTCCAGTCTGCACTCACCTGCAAGCCCTCACCTTTCAAAGGACGGCGATCTCCCTCCCAGACACTCTGGATTTGAGGAAGCTGCTGGAGGCGGCGACGGGTAGAAAGATTAAGCGCAGTCATAGGTCGAAATAAGGGAATAAATTTGGCTTGGTGCCAAAAGGTAAACGATCGCTGGGATGATCGGGGCTAGATATTCATCTTAAACATTAATCCTGTTTGCACTACTTACCACCGCAATTTACCAGCGAGATGGGTATTTGTATGGCAGTCGCTGGGCAGCGGGGGAATGCCCCAAGACCCGGACTCCAATTTCGGTCATCTCCGTTCAAACACCCACCTTGCTATGTTGATCTATCCTTGGTCGATCTATCCTTGATAGTATGGATACACTGGCAAAATTGAAATCGGTATAGGCAGGAGTTTTATCAGCAATGACCCAAGTAGCTCAGTCTCAACAACGGGGCATCCAGATGAGTGACGCTGCCCTGAAGCATGTCCTTCTGCTCCGAGAAAAGCAAGAGAAAGATTTGTGCTTGCGTGTCGGTGTCAAGGGCGGTGGCTGCTCTGGTATGTCTTACACCATGAACTTTGAGGATCCCAGCAATATCCAGGCAACCGATGAGGTCTACGACTATGAAGGATTTAAGGTCGTCTGCGATCCTAAGAGTTTGCTCTATCTCTACGGTCTGGTGCTGGATTATAGTGATGCCCTGATCGGCGGCGGCTTTCAGTTCACTAATCCCAACGCGGCTCAAACCTGTGGCTGTGGGAAATCATTCTCGGCGTAAGCACTGCTGTTAGCGTTCAGGTAGCCATCAACTGTTTGCAGCCCTGTTTTGCAGTCTTGGATTGGCAGCCCTGGATGGCTACCGACTTTCCCCTGATTAAACGCTAACTCCTGACCCCTGACCCCTAACCCTGATTCTATGACACAAACTGTTGACGCACTCTTTGACGAAGGAATTGAACGGTACAAAGCAGGGGAAGACCCTGAAGCGCTCATTCCCGTTTTCAAGGAGGTGTGCGATCGGGCCCGTAAAAATAGCTCCTCCTGGACCTGTTTGGCCTGGCTTTACCTGCTGGCAGACAAACCCAATTCAGCCTATGATGCGGCTCAGAAAGCGGTAAAGTTAAATCCCCAGGATCCACAAGCACGGGTCAACCTTGTGATTGCCATGCTAGAGAATTCCAAAAAAGGCGTGCGTCCCCATATTGAAATCGCTCAACAACTGGTCACAGCCGTCTCAGAATTGCGAGATGAAGTCTCCCAGAACATTGAAGACGGTCTGACCCGCAAGCCAGGCTGGAAAAGTCTCGAACGAGTCAAAGCCTGGTTATTTAAAACCTAACGATGCCAAATTAAAAGGCAAAATTCAAGAATTTAGCCCTGATGTCTTCTTTGCTTGAATCCTTGCCCTTCAATTTTTAATTTCCTCCCCTTCCAGCCCTTCCCCTGATTCGCATGGTATCTAC
>JBAUTA010000617.1:0-9635 GCA_049581985.1 Kovacikia sp. | reverse complement strand
TCCTTGACCAGGCGAACGCAGCCAATAATAGCGTTAAGGGGAGTTCTAAGTTCGTGGGAAGTGGTTGCCAGGAAGTCACTTTTGAGTTGATTGGCAACCTGCGCCTCCTGCCAGGCGGTTTCTAGCTCCTCGGCCCGTTCTTCCAACTGCTCGACCATGCGATCGAGGGCTTCCGCTAGCTGATTTAACTCCCGAATTTTAAAGTTTTTGGGTGCCCGTTCCATGGGACGACGTCGATGGATATGCAGGGCATAACTGCCCAGTTGTTCCAGGGGCGATGCCAGGTCAAGGGCGATATAAATAGTTGCCAGTAGATTGGCTGCGATTAACCCTAGTGTCAACAGGACAAGCACATTCTTGATTCCATCCAGCCCTCCCAGGGCGTTGTTAATGGGAGCCACTGAAATGATGATCCAGGTAGCATCCTGTTTAGGATTGATCGGGATCTGAATTGAGCTATAGCCTGCAACCCATTCGGCAACGGTATCAATATTTTTATCCAGCCCAAATAAATGAATATTATTTGGCTTGCCGCTGGTAAACGCTTTTGTAAAGACATCCTTTAACTGTTGTCCGGAGGTTTCCTGTTTGACATTTTGACCGACTCGCTCGTTCTGGGGATGGGCAAGAATCGTACCATTTTGATCAATCACGATGGTATTGCCCCAAAGGGAGCCAGAGGGGCTAGTTTCTTGTCGCAACAGAGCTGCTTGAACGCTCAGGGCGTAACGCATTTGGCCAAAGGAATCATAAACAGGGGCATTAAACACCAGTTCTAGCTGGCGCAGAGGATTTGCCAATTTTGATGAATCTGCGGGACGGATGGGTGAAATTCGGATGCTAGAACGGGGATCTAAGAGAACCTGACTCTGCGCGGGCCAGAGTTTGTTGGAAACCTGGCTGATGGGTCGATTGCCGCACGTGCTGGCTTCTATTTGTCCGGTTTGAAGATTGGTGAGTTGAATGCACTCCACCCCGGAAGGCATCCACCGATTCATACGACTGGTAAATTCTTGAGGTCCTTGCGGCTGGTCAATCTGAGTTGAGAAGGCCTCGCTTGCAGTGATTGTATTCGATCGCAGGGCTTCGATGATATCGCGGATACTTTCTCCCTTCCTGATAGCGCTCTGGATCAAGTTCACATGGGCAGTTTCCAGGAGAATAGAGCGAGTTTTTCGGTACGCCACATATTCCCCGGTCAGCAAAACGGGTATACTCAACAGCAAAATCCTTGACAAGAGGATGCGGCGGAAGGAGGATTGACCCGGTTTAGCCATAGGAAATCTTTAACTGATGTGAATAATCCAATAGCAACCATCCTCAGCTCAATCAATGTAGCAGTTGCCTGCCTCAAAGACTACACCTTCTACACGTATCTTACTGATTGTATTATTTAGTACTCGGCACATCATTTAGTGCTCGACAAGGAATAACTAAATTTAATTATTGCAATGGTTGAACCGAATATTCAAAATAGAGGCAAATTTCACTGAATCTACATAGCGGTTGGGAGTGGGTCAAGGGGCTAATGTTGCAAACACTAAATTTTGTAACCTGGGAGTTTGGGGGCTTTGTCCCCAAGAAGTGAAACCCCTTCTTTCAAAACTTTATTGTTGTTGTACCAGATTGTTGTTGTACCAGGAATTAACCATGGGTGATGAATTTTGAATTGTGACTGGGTAGGGTCAACAGCAATGGAAGATAGATATGAATGATAGATATGGACGATAGATAGTGATTGGGGATGGGTTGAAGGCTGAGAATTCGCGGGATCGCCCTTTTGTCACCGTTATCCTGGCAATGAGTGTAGATGGCAAAATTGCGGATAGGAGCCGCACTGCTGCCCGGTTTGGCTCTCCTGAAGATAAAGCGCATCTAGAGCGACAGGTGGCCCAAGCGGATGCGGTATTGTTTGGCGCAGGAACCTTAAGGGCTTATGGCACAACGCTTAGAGTGATGCAACCCACGCTCTTACAGCAGCGACAGCAGCACCATAAACCATTACAGCCAGTCCAGATTGTTTGTTCGAGATCGGCAAATCTCGACCCAGATTACCCCTTTTTTCGCCAACCTGTGCCGCGTTGGCTTTTGACAACCCAGGCCGGTGCTCGACGATGGCAAACGCCGGGGGCTTTTGAAAAGATCTTGATTGCAGAGACAGCAGCAGATGAAATTAATTGGAAGTTTGCTTTTCAGCAGCTTTTAGCCTTTGGTTTGAGCCAGGTAGCAGTTTTAGGAGGGGGGGAATTGGTTGCCTCGCTCCTGGCAGAGGACTTAATCGACGAATTTTGGCTGACCCTTTGCCCGGTAATCCTGGGAGGAAGATCTGCCCCGACCCTGGTTGAAGGCTCCGGCTTTCTAGAGACCGTAGCACCCCGGCTAAAACTGCTGGAAGCAGAGTCAAAAGGGGAGGAGGTGTTTTTGCATTATCGGGTAAGCAGGCAATAAGGCGCAGGTGGCAGGAGGTTCGAATTTAGAAATCTTCCCCTCTCTGCCTCTCCCCCTCTCCCTATCTCCCACCTTCCCACGAGATAGATTACGCTGTATGAAGTTCTCAACGCTGGGTATGGTGGAACAACTTAAGCCTTGCTACTCAATTTCCTGGATCAATCGAATTGCTGAAGTTCCACAGCTGGAGTGGGATGCTTTGGCTAAGCCACTCAAAACGCCTTTTTTTGAGTGGGAATGGCTGAAGAATATGGAGACTTCTGGTAGTGCAACGGCGCGGGCTGGTTGGCTACCCAATCATTTGACGGTATGGCGCGATCGAACCCTAATTGCAGCGGCTCCGCTCTATGTGAAGGGTCATAGCTATGGGGAGTTTGTCTTTGATCACCAGTGGGCAGATCTGGCAACCCGACTGGGGATTGAGTACTACCCTAAGTTACTGGGGATGTCACCTTTTACCCCGACAGAAGGATACCGGTTTTTGATTGCACCTGGAGAGGATGAGGATGAGTTAACGGGATTGATGGTGAATGAGATCGATCATTTCTGCGATCGCAATGCCATCTCTGGATGCAACTTTCTCTATGTGGACCCGGAATGGCGATCGGTGATCGAACGGCATGGCTTTCATAGTTGGCTGCACCACAGTTTCATCTGGAAAAATCAGGAATATCAGACGTTTGACCATTATTTGGAGGCATTTAACGCAAACCAACGGCGCAACATCAAGCGCGAACGAAAGGCTATAGAAAAGGCAGGCTTAGTGTTGCGGACTCTAGGCGGAGAAGAGATTCCTAAATCGTACTTTTCTCTGATGTACAACTTCTACAGTGACACCTGCGATAAGTTTGGCTGGTGGGGTAGCAAATACCTGACCCGCAAATTTTTTGAACAACTTTATCCTCACTACAGCCATCGGGTTGTGTTCGTGGCAGCTTACCGTGAGCAAGATCTGCACCAGCCTGTTGGCATGTCCTTTTGTCTGACCAAGGGCAGCAATCTTTATGGACGTTACTGGGGATCACTGCAGGAAATCGATTGTCTCCATTTCAATGCCTGCTATTACACGCCGATCGAATGGGCGATCGGGCAAGGCATTCAACTGTTTGACCCTGGTGCAGGGGGACGACACAAACAGCTCCGTGGTTTTCCCGCAACGCCTAACTACTCGGTTCATCGGTTCTACAATCCGCGTCTGGCACAGATTTTCCGCTCCTATATTGGCGAGGTCAACGAGATGGAACAGCGGGAAATGGCTGCGATTAATCAGGATTTGCCCTTCAAGAAGAATGGGGTGGAGGGCGTCAGTGGGCAAGGATTGAACCATGAAGCCTAGCGGCTAGCTATCATAGCAGTGCTAAATCAGGTGTGAACAAACAGAGTGGTGAAAGCCTTTCCCTGGAGGGAAAGGCTTTCACCATCCAAATAGGATCGCTATAGCCGATCCCTGCGATCGAAGATTTAAGAAATTCTATTGCTGAATTTCAACCTGAGTCATTTATAGTATCTCTACAGCAGATTCTTCCAAACAAAACGCTATTGCTAGAGTTGACTTTGCTTGGCTGATTAATATTTGGTTGATAGGGTTGGTTGAAGGGGTTCATTGCTGTGCTCCGCCAGCGTTCACGGGATGATTAAGGCATGGTCAAAGGTTGTTGAAATGAATGGCAGTTTAGAGCGGCTTTCAAAGGTAATTCATCGATTCCAGCCCTGGTTCACCTCTTGGGTTGCCATCGGGTTGTTGGGAACTGTTTCTGGATGGGCTGGGTTAAGTTTTTCTACAACAGAACATGCCCTTGGTCAGCCGTCAGGCAGATCTCGTGACAATGGGGCAGCAGCCACAACAACGGAAGGGCTAAGCCGTTTAACCCTGAAATCTGGAAGTAAGGGAAATGAAGTCAGCGAGTTACAAGCGACGCTTAAACTGCTGGGGTATTACAAAGGGGCGGTTGATGGTGTTTACGGAGAAACCACCGTCACAGCCGTTTCCCTATTCCAACAGGCAGCGGGACTGAATGCGGATGGGATTACGGGTCCGGCAACATGGAATCGCCTGTTTCCACCCACCCCGCCGGTGTCTACGGCTTCTTTTCCTGTTCCAGCAACCAATCGCCCGTCTGGTTCCCAGCCAATCAATGCGGCCAGTCCGCAGCCGACAAATCAGCCAACGAATCAATCCATGGTTCAGCCTTGGGGGGCTGCACTGTCTCAACCGACCAATTCAGCAACGTCGGCTAAGCCTGCGAGTCCGGCTCCAGCATTCCCCAGTCCGTCCAGTTTAATATCTTCACCGACTCCTCAAGTAGCGGTTCCCCCGCTTGCGGCCAGCAGTCCAGGGAAAAAGCCCAACCCTATTACCAACACCCACTCCTCTCAAGGTTCTATCGCAGCTAATTCTTCCAGTGCAGCGGCTTCTGAACTGGTGTCATTACCCATCTTAAGAGTTGGCATGAAAGGGCCAGCAGTGACAGGATTACAGCGTCGGTTACGGGCGATCGGGGTGCTTAAGAGTGCGGCTGATGGCGTATTTGGTTCTGAAACCCAGGAAGCTGTAAAGGCGGCCCAGAGGAAATTTAAGCTTGAAGCTGATGGGGTTGTGGGACCTTCAACCTGGATTGAATTAATGCAGTAAGCAATGCTCAACTTTAATGAATGTCCTCCCCGAATTGGGCATGTTTAAAGCACATTAGTAATCGGGAAGAAGCGATCGTCGGTTCTTCCCCAATTGATCGCTGTATTTATTCAGGGTTAGGAAATATAGCCTGTGTAAAGTCTTAATACACTGGTGCTTGGTTAGTTTTGATGTTGTCAGCTTAAGCATGGTGAAGAATGATTGTGTAGATTGAAAAATCCGCACAAATATTCTTACCAGACCATTAGCCTTTCTAACCCTGGCACCAATCGCCTGAGACTGGCACCTGCGGGATAATACTGCATGGGGGTCAGCTATCCAGGTTTTGTGAGCTAGAGCCAGGAAATATGTCTAAGAAAATTCGGATTAATAAAAGTCATTCTAATCAAGCTCAACAAGGCTTGAACGAAGGTAGCTTGCTAAACCGGATGACCAATCGTATCCGGCAATCCCTAGAGCTACAGGAAATCCTGTCTGCAACCGTAGGGGAAGTGCGAGCATTGCTGGGAACCGATCGGGTCAAAATCTATCGGTTTCAGCCAGATGGGTCAGGGCAGGTAATTGCGGAATCCATTCATAAAGGTCGGTTGCCCTCCCTCTTAGGGTTGTATTTTCCAGCGGGAGATATTCCTACATCTTCTAAAGAGATGTTTATTAAGGCACGTCCGCGCGTGATTGTGGATATTCCTTCCCAACTCATCACTTTAAGCCAGTTGGAAAATCCAATCACCACAGGGGATCTGACCCTGGAAGAGGTGAATACCCTTCCCGTAGAAACGATTCTTCAGCGCCCGGTCGATCCCTGTCATATTGAATACCTCACAACGATGGGGGTGCAGTCCTCCCTGGTGATCCCAATTCTGCATCACGAATCGCTTTGGGGCTTGCTCGTTTCCCACAATGCTCAACCCAAGCGGTTTTCAGATAAGAAACTGCAAATTGTTCAGCTCGTGGCAGATCAGGTGTCGATCGCAATCTCCCAGTCATTTCTGCTCAGCCAAACGCGGGAACAGGCACACCGGGAAGCGGTCATCAACCAGATCTCAAAATTGCTGCACTCCCCTTTGCCGGTATACGAGATTCTGCAAATTGTTCTGGAGCAAATTGTCAAAGTGGTAGAGGGGGCAGCCGGCAGACTCTATCTATTCCCCAGCGGTGGTAATTCCTTAGGGCAACTTTTTACCGTGGGGCAGCAACCTGAGTTGTCAGACCGACGACATCTGTTAGAAAATTCTCGTCTGTGGCAGCGGCTAACCACTACCGAGGAAGAATCTTCACGTCAATCCGAGGATTTTTTCTCTGATTGGAATCTCCTTGCCCATCTCAACGACTCCCAGGAAGTGGTAACAAGGCGGAGTTACGTCGGTTTTTACCCTACGGTCATCACCGATATTCACCAGGAATCTTTGCTAGAGGATGTTCTACCTGCCTTTCAGGCAACCCGGATTCGCAGTTTGCTGGTTATGCCTCTACGCTATGGCAGTGCATTTCTCGGCTACCTGACTATTTTTCGGAACGAGATTGATACCGATATTATCTGGGCTGGCAAATTTGACCTGGAAGATCGTAACCAACGGGTCAGAGAATCGTTTGAAGCCTGGCGAGAGCTAAAAGAAGGTCAGTCGCGAGAGTGGTTGTCAGAGGAAATTGGTTTGGTGCGATCGTTGGGTGCCCATGTGACAATGGCAATTATGCAAAGCCGTCTCTATGAATGTGAACGGGAACAGCGGGTGCTGGTTGAGATGCGAAACCAGGAATTGCATACTGCCCGCACCACTGCTGAAGAAGCCAGCCGTCTCAAGTCTGATTTCCTGTCATCAACCAGTCACGAACTGCGGACTCCCCTGGCTTCTACTCTCAACTATCTCAAGCTGTTGAAGGAAGGGTTCTACGACAACCCAGAGGAACTTCAAGAGTACATTGACGTTGCCCACCGCTCTGCCGAAAATTTGGTTGCCATTATTAACGATGTCCTCGACATTGCCAAAATTGAGGCGGGCCGGATGCAGGTCCATTGGGAATCCGTCGATCTACGGGCAATGCTGCAAGAAGTGGAAAGTCTTTTTAGACCCGAAAGTCGCCAAAAAGGCATTCCGTTAATTATCGACTGTCCGGTTAACCGGATTTGGGCAGATGCGCTCAAGCTCCGACAAATTCTGACCAACCTGCTGGCGAATGCTTTCAAATTTACGGAGGTTGGCGAAATTCGAGTTCAGGTCAGTCTGCCAACTCAGGAAACCAACCCTGATTCCCAATCCCTGGTGGAAATTTCAGTCACGGATACGGGTGTCGGAGTTGATAGGGATCAAAAAGACTCCCTGTTTGATCCCTTCGTTCAGGCAGATGGCTCTATCAAGCGGCGCTATGGAGGCACGGGATTAGGATTAACCGTTTGCAAACATCTTGTAGAGTTAATGGGGGGGCAAATCTGGCTCAGTAGCCCCGGCGCAGATCAGGGAACAATTGTCACTTTTACTATCCCGCCCTGTGTCCATAGCTAATCTATAGCTAATCAGTAGATAAGTAGGTAGCTCTAATTAATTGTAAGCAGGGGGAGTGGGGGCTGCGCCCCCAGGCAGGGGGTTCCACCCCCTCCACCCCCAAACTCATCTTTTATTTAATTGCTCCCAGCTACTTAGCAATCCATAGATAGCAATCCATGCGCTGAGGCACCTTCAGGACGGAATATGGCTGGAGCCAGGGCGCTGAGGACACCGGGAACAGGGGTAGAGCCTATGGCTAGGGGCAACGCCCCCACGCTCCCGTTAATCCCCTATCCTGATCAAGCTGGCGATCGCCTTATATCCCTTTCTCAAGGATTGACAGCCGTTGAATATTCTATTGGTTGATGATGACGAAATCTTAGCGAAAGGGACTGCCAAGCTGATTCAATGCCTTGGGGGGCATCAGGTATTGATAACCGATAACCCGGCAGAAATTTTCCAAAACTGTCAGTCTGGAAAGATTGATATTGTTTTAATGGATATCAATCTGCCCGGTGCTCAGTGGGAAGGGCGGGGAGTCAGCGGAGCAGACCTGGCCCATGTTCTCAAAACCACTCCCCAAACCGCCTATGTACCAATTATTCTGGTGACGGCTTATGCCATGTCGGGCGAACGTCAAGCCTTTCTAGAGGCGTCCCAAGCGGATGCTTTTTTGGCGAAGCCCATTACGGATTATGCCGCGCTGCTGAAACTGATCGATCGCCTGGTTCAGGAAAGCGCTAGTTTAAGGCAGTCGGATTAAGAGGGTGTTTGAAAAGGTATATAGCGGTTTTCACTAGGGTGAGGTACGCCCCACGCAGGGGGCAGCGCCCCCTGCACCCCTGTATTTCATTGATATGAAAACCGCTGTAGGCTGTGATGGTAGACACTTCAAGATCCTCCCTAGCCCCCCTTGAAAAGGGGTGGACAGGCTTGAAAGTCCCCTTTTTTAAGGGGGATCTGAGTAGTTTTCATCCACCATAAGGGATCTTTAAAACACCCTCTAAAACAGTTGGACAAGCAGCTGAATGCAATTAAATAGTTATTTCGGTTAACCCTACAAAAGGGTGGGGTTAACCGCTCTAAAGCTATTAAATTCTTAGGGATTTGTCGGTAACTACAACTAATCGTTTACGGTTCACCTCAATACCGTAAATAATTACCTGGCCTAGATTAGGGATATCAGCGCGATCTCAATCAAGCTAAGCAGATTACTCGTAGCGATGCAAAAGATTGCCTGATTTATTCGTCACTTTTTAAGTCTATTAATGCTGAGACGCTACAAACTTTTTCCCCATTCAACTCAACCGAATCTTACACCTATCCCCTCATTTTTAGGAGGTCAATTTCCTATGGCAACGATGCGTCGGCAACCCTGGCAGGAAATGGAAGTCTTACGTCGTCAAATGGATCAGCTCTTTGATGAATTGCTGCCCCTAAACCAGAATGCTTCCCTGGCGATCGCCAATCAGAAAACCTGGATTCCTGCGATCGAACTCAAGAACACAGATACCGATATTATTCTTCGGGCAGAGCTGCCGGGTCTGAATGGTAAGGATTTAAATATTCAGGTCACCCGGGAAGCGGTTTTAATTTCTGGTGAATCCAAACTTGAAACCAAAACCGATAGCGAGAGCGGAACCAGACGGACAGTTCGTTCCGAGTTTCGCTATGGTAAATTTCAGCGGGTGATTCCCCTGCCCGCTGCTATCTACAATGAGCGGATACAGGCTGAATTCAAAGATGGCATTTTGACCCTGACCTTGCCCAAGGTTGAGGCCGATCGCCCGAAGGTGGTTAAGGTCAACCTGAATGGTGCCCAGCCCCTACCCGTTGCCGAGTCCAAGGCAGAGTCCAAACCTGACCAACCCCCAGCAACGACCGAACAAACTGAAACCGGAGACGTGTGGGCAGAAGTAGCGTAGGAACAGATAAGGGCTAAAGGATGAAGGATGAAGGCTAAACAGGCAGCTAATCCTTTATCTTTTAGCCTTTCCTGCTGACCTTTCCTGCTGACCGTCCAACTTCAGGTTCGGTAAATACGCCTTCATCAGATTCGTCAATGTAAGCAC
>JBAUTA010000616.1:0-2492 GCA_049581985.1 Kovacikia sp. | reverse complement strand
GAATTCAAGTTGAATTGATATAAAATGGGGCAGACAAACATGCTAGATACTTATACCAATTTAAAAAATGAAGGTTGCAGATGGGGGTGTGGGGGCTTCGCCCCCAGCCAGGGGTTCCACCCCTGCACCCCGTCCCTAATCTGCCCTGTTCGCTATTTAAATTGGTCTTATTAGCCTGGCAATACTTATGCTGAGGCTTATGCTGCTCGTGCTTCGACTCCGCTCCGCACCCGCTCCGCAATTCCGCTTAGCACTCAGTCAGTCACGGGTTGAGTATAGTCGCAACACACCCACAAATCTCAGATCTTCTGTTGCCAGGTTAATAACTTGTGAAAGACCCTCCCTCCTTAACTTTAGAGGGCAGCATAAATGTCAAGCCTGACCAAGCAAAAAACTCTTATTTCTTGTCAAAATTAGGAAATTAGAGCACCTATCAAGAGGATTTGATATGGTTCGTCATACTCAACATTCAAACCCTTTACTGTGGAAACAGTGGAAAACCGCTCTGATGATTGCTTTGTTTGGTTCTATTCCCCTGTTCATTGGTAGAAAATTACGACGGTTTGTTTACCGCTTTATCTTGGGACAGATTGGGTTTAATGTCACCCTTGAGGCAGGCTTGGAATTAATGAATCCAGAGGCAATCCTGATTGGCAATGATTCTTCTGTTTCCGCAAATGGGGTGCTTAACTGTTCGACTCCCAACAGCAAAATCATCATTCGCGATCAGGTCAGTATAGAACGGGGCGTGTTTCTTAGTCCCCTCGGCGGCTGCATCGAAATTGACGATAGGGTTTTTATCGGTCCCTATGTTTGTGTGGCAGGTCCCGGCAAAATCAAAATTGGGAAGGACTGCTTGATTGCCTCCCACTCAAGTATGTATGCCAACAACCATAATTTTGCCGATCCCCATCTTCCCATTAACCAACAGGGTCTTAATTGGAAGGGGATTGTGATTGAGGATGACTGTTGGTTAGGGACAGGTGTCAGAGTGCTGGATGGCGTCACGATCGGTAAAGGAAGCGTAATCGGTGCAGGGGCAGTCGTTACGAAGAGCATTCCCCCCTACTCCATTGCCGTTGGAGTCCCTGCCAAAGTAATTGACAGACGAGATTCATCCAAAAAGTCTAACCTGCTGCAAGCCAGGAAGTAAGGGGACTCTAAGCCAAAGCTGACGAGCCAAAATCCGGCGGGATATCCTGCCAGCGACCTGGCCCCACAGCCCGTAAGGCTTCTTTTAGGGAAATATCTCCGGTATACAGGGCACGACCTACAATTGTGCCTGTTACCCCAACTGGCTCTAATCCCAGTAAACTCAACAAATCTGTCACCGAACTGACCCCACCCGAAGCAATAATCGGCACTTCAACACTACTTGCCAGTTCCCGTAGCGCCTCTAAATTAGGTCCCTGAAGCGTTCCATCCCGATGAATATCCGTATAAATAATTGCAGCAACGCCGTAAGCCGCAATTTGCTGTGCCAGTTCCGTTGCCAGCACTTCTGAGGTTTCTAGCCAGCCCCGGGTTGCCACCTTGCCGTTGCGGGCATCAATCCCAACTACGATTTGACCTGGAAACTCCTGGCAGAGTTGACTAACCAGCGTGGGTTGTTCTACTGCCACAGTGCCCAGGATAATGCGCTGAACTCCCCGCTTAAGCAGGTCTGCTACACTCTGGCGATCGCGCAAACCTCCCCCCACCTGCACAGGCACATCCACCGCCCGAACGATCGCCTCGATTGCCTGCAGATTAATGGGATGTCCTGCTTTTGCCCCATCCAGATCGACAACATGCAAACGGGATGCCCCCTCCGTAGCCCACTGGCGGGCAACTGCAACTGGATTCTCATCAAACGTCTGCGCCTGCCCGTAATCTCCTTGATACAACCGGACACAGCGCCCTTCCAACAAATCGATCGCAGGAATTACATCCATCCGTCTACACTTCCTTCGTGGTCAACCTTCTGCACAGTAGCGGATGCGATGCAGAAGATCAATCAACGTCAGTGTGGAGATACGCCCGCCTCAACCGCCGCAAATTACTTTTCCTTTTCAGCTAGAACCCGGACGTAGGGGTATCGCTTGGGCAACCTAAGTGTTAGTCCTAAGCAATCAACGACGCTCAAATCAAAGGCAACGGCTTCCACCTATGGGGTGCTTAACCTGGAAGAATTATCCAATCCAGAAAGCCATTTATTGCCCTATTTGGAAGTAAATGTTCTCAGTAAAGACGGAATCAGCGCTTGGATCCGACAAGCCAATGGCAGGAAATTCAGGAGAGTGCTGAAGCTGCTGCAACCGTTCAGGAAGATAAGGAGCCGATCGCCGATCTTTTTACCTTTTTCGATTGCACAGAATATCAGGATTGGATGGAATTTGGAGGGCAGAAAAAAGCAGGGTCATTTCATTCTAGATAGAGGTGACGAGTTTAGGGCATTTTAGCCATCAAGGGATAAAACCCCTAAAGGCTAGAATGGCCTATTCTCGTAGATG
>JBAUTA010000615.1:0-2763 GCA_049581985.1 Kovacikia sp. | reverse complement strand
TAGCTAATTCTTTTAAATCAGCGGTGCCATCCGCCTGCTGTAGTAGCTGTGCTCCTAACACATCGAATAGCTCGATAAAGGCACAGGAGTCTTGGAACGCTATTCTGAAAGCAGATTCCTGGGCTAGCAGGGCTAAAAAATCAGCGGCAGGTAAAGCAAATCCAATTAATTCCGTCGATGCGGTCACTGTTTCGCAGGCAATACCTCGCACCAGACTAGCCCAACCAACGACCGTGCCGGGCTCTAGCATGCGTAAAGTAACAGGCATCTTGGTCCGAGGGTCATAGCCCAATAATCGAGCCTGTCCCTCGTACAGAATAATTACTTGGGTAGGCAACTTTTCACGGACGAGAAGGGCCTGTCCCATGCGGTAGCGCAAGGGTTGCAGTTTTGCCATCAACTTTTCGAGGGCAGAATCGGATAGCTGGTCAAATGGAGTTTGGTTGATTAAAAAGCTTTTTATGGTGTCGCGTGTATAGGTATAGGTCATTGGGTAATTCCAAGCAGCGTCAAAGAATCTTCAGTTTCAGTAGGGTTGGGAGGAACTGGAGGAATTATAGGACCCAGGTTCTCCAGTTGTTCCTGAAGCCAATTTTGAAATAGTTCGTCTAAAAGCCGTTGCCGCATGGGTTCATCGAGTTGCGCGGGAATAAACTTTTCTAAGCGAATAATCACCCACCATTGCCCTAGCTGTATGGGTGCCCATAATTGCTCTGGTTTACTGATGGTAAGGACTTTCGCCAAAGTGGGATGGAGGGTTGCCAATTCAGCAGGGCCTATCAGTCCTCCTGTCTGGGCCTCTGGACCTTGGGAGTATTCACGAGCCAGGAGCGTAAAACTTTGTTCCCCCTCGTTAATGCGGAAGTAGAGTTCCTGGGCTATCCCCAGGTCTTCCAGACGGATCAGGCTGTAGATGGCCCGGTCCAGTTGAGATTTGCGTTTAAGGAAGTAGGATTCGAGCTTGGCTCCCCAGGTGGCCTGTTTATATCGTGCAATCCGTAGGGGTCTTGTCACTAAGGTAGCTAGTTGTCGCTCGGTTAGGTGATTTTTTGTTAACCAAGCTTGCTGCTCAGGGGCAGAACTGATTTTTTGTTGCTGCTGGAACTGCTGTAAGCATTGAGCCTGTTCTTCCAACGTGCAACCAATCCCAGCAATCACCTGGTCTGTAACGAGTTCACGGAGTAGCTGGGGTAGCAATTGATAGCGAGCCAATAGAGGCACTATCTCTTCAGATTTAATAATGCGGTTGCTAATTTTTAAGACTTCAGTCATGGCCTCACCCTAGTCTTGATTCAGTCATGGCCTTCCCCCCTAATAGGGTTAAGCCTAATCCAGGCTCACCACTTTCCCCTCATTGCTCAAATCATAGTCAAATTCGTTAATCAGTTGAATATCTGCATATTGCGCTGGATTACCTCAGCTATCTTCTGAATCTGGGAATCATTGAGGGTTGACATATCCAGGGCAATTTGTCCCGCTGTGCCACGATTGAGGAAAGCGTTGAACATTGAAAACCGAATGGTAGGGGGTTCCATCGTGAATTCCTCTTCCAAGTGTTAAAGAAAATTAATTTGCTCTAATCAAGTTATTTCCATATAACCAATTATTTTCCACCTGACAGGATTACATCTATCGGTTAAGCCTCAATTAAAAGATAGACAAAAATTAGTAATATTAACTAAAGTTACTAGCTACTCACTCAAATTGCATCAAAGAACACCAAATCACTAAATTGTTGTATTTTGACATACAATTTTAGCCTTCCTGGAGACATTTTGAGAGCATTGTTGGTAACTAGCAACTTAGGTTATTAGTTTGATGATGATGTTTTCTTAACCTAGCTTCGTTAAATTGGGCATGCTTGATTTTTCTGTTCGTCTTGAACAGTTAGAGTTTGGTAGTCTGACCCTATTCTTTCCCCGCAAAGGGACGGAAACCTAGGTTTGACTTTTTCAGCAAACCCTATTTAGACGAGGAATTAGAAGTGAGTGCTCAAGCTAATAACCTTGATACCGTTTCTTTTGATGATCTAAGTTCTCAAGGCTACAGTGTAATTGCAAATCTTGCGAAAAGTTCTGCTAAGGTTGTCGTACCATCTATGGTTTCCGGCAGGGATGGTTACAATGTTCGTTCCCTTTTCACCGTTGGCACATCTACCCCTAATGGCTATACTCCTCCCGGTATTCTTGACGGAATTGGTGCCTATAGCCTCGACAAAGATACCGTGCGGCTTTTTGTTAACCATGAGCTTGGTAATACTGCCGGCTACCCTTATACCGTCAATGATTCCCTCAGTCTGACCGGTGCTCGTGTCAGCTACTTCGACATCAATAAAAATACCCTTGCGGTGGAAAGTGGCGGACTGGCCTACTCTGAGATCTATGGCTACGATGGACAACTGATCACTAATTCTAATCAGTTGGGTATTCCGCTGCTGCAAAACGGACAGATTGTTTATCAGGGTCGTAACAGTAACGGAACGACTGCTGGTCTTGACCGCTTCTGCTCTGGGTCGATGTATGAAGCCAATCAATTTGGTGCGGGCATGGGCTTCGCTGACCGGATTTACTTTGCTCCTCAAGAAACAACCAATGGGGTTTACATGCCCATTGATGTTGCAACTAATAAAGCCTATTTGGCACCGGCCCTAAGCTACGGACATTGGGAAAATCTGGCGGTTCTGGACACCGGCAATCCCAACACAGTTGCGATGGTTCTCGGGAATGATTGGTCAAGTTCACCCGTTCCCCTGCTGCTCTACAT
>JBAUTA010000614.1:0-6385 GCA_049581985.1 Kovacikia sp. | reverse complement strand
AACAGGGCAGCTTGGGGACGGGGTGCAGGGGTGGAACCCCTGGCTGGGGGCGAAGCCCCCACACCCCCATCGGCAACCCTTCATTCTTTAAATTGGTATTACCCTAAAAACCAGCGGTTTTCAATGGCAAATTTTGAGTTTGGTTGCGGGTAAACGCCCACATTTAAGCGGGCGTTTACCCGCGAAATCAGGCTTTGTCCAGTTGCGCCTCTTTTCGCCATTCCTGATAAATCGGCCAATCGGCCCCCACCTATCCAGCTTAAAAGATACAATTTGTAAGGCTTAGGGATGGGGTAGTCGTTAATTAGTCGCAAAGGATTAATAATGATGCCCCCTGTCCATGAACCCTCTCAACGAATTTGACTCAACTGTTACTTATTGCTGAACTACCATGCTGAGAGCCGGAATTGTTGGACTGCCCAACGTTGGAAAATCGACTTTATTTAATGCCCTGGTGGCCAATGCCAAGGCACAGGCTGCCAACTTTCCGTTTTGTACGATCGAACCCAATGTGGGCGTGGTTGCTGTTCCCGATGAACGCCTGCAAGTTCTGGCAAAGATTTCCAGTTCAGCCGAAATTGTCCCTACCCGGGTCGAGTTTGTCGATATTGCCGGACTGGTGAAGGGAGCCAGCAAAGGAGAAGGACTGGGCAACCAGTTTTTAGCCAATATTCGGGAAGTCGATGCGATCGTCCACGTCGTTCGCTGCTTTGAGAATGATGACATTATCCACGTTTCCGGCTTAGTAGACCCTGTACAAGACATTGAAGTCATCAATCTGGAACTGGCATTAGCGGATCTGGCCCAAATTGAAAAACGTGTCGATCGTGCCCGTAAGCAAGCCCGTGGGAATAAGGACATTCAAATCGAAGTAGATGCCCTGGAAAAATTACTGCCCGTCCTCAACGCAGGACAACCGGCCCGTCAGGTGACGCTCAACGAAGATGAAGAAGCGTTGATCAAGCCCCTAGGGCTGTTGACCCGCAAGCCCGTTATCTATGCCACCAACGTTTCTGAAGATGATCTGGCAAGCGGAAATGCCTGGGTTGAGCAAGTGCGGGAACTGGCCGCCAGGGAAAATGCCCAGGTTGTGGTAATTTCGGCGCAGGTCGAATCTGAGCTCATTGAGCTACCTGCGGAAGAACGGGCTGACTTTCTGGAATCCCTGGGCGTTCAAGAAGGCGGACTCAAATCCCTAATCCGTGCCACCTACGAACTTCTGGGGCTACGGACCTATTTCACCACGGGTCCCAAAGAAACCCGTGCCTGGACAATTCACACTGGCATGGTTGCCCCCCAGGCCGCAGGCGTGATCCACACCGACTTCGAGCGTGGCTTCATCCGAGCTGAAACGGTTGCCTACAAAGATTTAGTTACCACTGGTTCCATGAATGCCGCCAAGGAAAAGGGTCTGGTTCGTAGCGAAGGCAAGGAATATGTCGTGCAGGAAGGGGACGTGATGTTGTTCCGGTTTAATGTTTAAGGGGCTGGGCGTTGTTGAACTAACAATGCGAACTTTACCGTCACGAGTTCTGGTGTAATCAGCGGCAGCGAGAAGCGGTGGTCAGGATGCTGCAGGCAACAAGTTTGGTAATCGATCTGGTGGATCAGGACGATCGCCTGATTGGTTTCACTCGCGTTTTGACAGACTTTGTGTATCGGGCCACCATTTTTGATGTCATCGTCAAATCTACCCATCGAAAAAAGGGGCTTGGCGCAAAGCTGTTAGATGCGATCGTCCATCACCCCAAACTTCAATCCATTGAATATCTCGATCTGTTTTGCTTACCGGAAATGATTCCGTTTTACGAAAACTGGGGATTTTCAGCCAATCTAGGTTCCATACAGCCGATGCGGCGCAAGCTAGGCGATGGCTAGGCGAGATGTTCTTGTGCCTTGCGCTTTGCCTCAGGGAGGACTATGCTGCTCTCCCGTGTTATATAAAGGAGCCGGTTTCTCGTTAATTCGAGCTTCGATCGGTTTAACTTTGTCGATAAAAGAAATGAGGGTTTTGTAATTTGGGGGAGACGCATTGGGAATGTAGCCAACCTCCTGGGCGATCGCAGGGACCGCTTCATTCATTGCCTGCTGAATCAATTGCTGCTGATTGCGGTCCACTTCAGGGCTAATCAGTACTGAGCCAGAGGGAATCCGACGGCTGTTGTAAAGAATCCTAAACTGCACTGAGCTGAATTCACCTCGGTATCGTTCAAATTCATCCTTCGCTAACGCAGCCACCGCAACCTCCCCCTTGGTAAGCCACTCCAGGGCAATTTTAGGAGTCGGAGCAATTCGCACTTCAGCAGGGCTGGTGCCATACAGGTTGTAGAGAGGTACGTAATACCCTGTAGCAGATCCGGGTTGTCCCAGCGCAACAACCTGTCCGGTAACGTCGGTTATTTTCTGCATTAAACTGTTTTTCTGGACCACCAGGACCGAACTCAGGTTATCCACCCCTTCTAAGGGAAAGATGGGCAGGTAGTTGGCTTTGGAAACCGCGATCGCAGCTAACCCAGGGGATGCAAAGACGATCGACCAGGCTTGTCGCTGAATCTGATCGACTGCCTTCACTTCATTAAATGCAGGCTCCAGCTCAATCAAAGTTTTGATCCGAGTTTCCAGATAATGGATAAAACGCTGGTATTGATCTACAGAACGCACTCCTTCGCCATACGCAACAACTCCAATCACTAATTTTCCTAAGGATTGAGACTTATTGGATTGAGACGCAGCACAGCCTGCAAGTAGCAAAAGGGTCTGAGTTAACAGCAAACGACGCGACATCATGATTTCTATCAGAAAAATGTCAATTAATTTATTTGCATGCCAGATATAGTGAGCAGTATGGCAGATATAGTGATCTGTATTATCCATGAAGGGATCTCTGGAGACGGGAATGCTCAAGAACTTTAAACTCAGCAGAAAGTTCAATATTTTATTGCTCTCAATTTTTCTGGGAGCAGTGCTTCTCAGTGGCATAGCATTCTCAGCCATTCTGAACCGAAACGCGGAACAGGAAGTCACCGCCAAAGCCAACCTGTTGCTACAAACCATGCTTTCGGTGCGCCAATATACTCAAACCGAGGTGAATCCTCAACTCGCCCCCCGCTTAGAAACTGAGAAGGAATTTCTGCCCCAAACCGTGCCTGGCTATTCAGCGCGGCAAGTCATGGAAGACATTCGCAAAAACCCGCAATACTCAGATTTCTTTTACAAGGAAGCAACATTAGACCCTACTAATTTGCGAGACAAAGCAGACCCCTTTGAGGAAGTGTTGGTGAACCAGTTTCGTAGCAATAATGGACTCAAAGAGCTGACAGGCTATCGCTCTTCTCCGGCGGGGGATCTTTTTTACATTGCTCGCCCCATCACCATCAAGAAGGAAAGTTGCCTGCGCTGTCATAGCACTCCTGAAGCTGCTCCCAAAAGCCAACTTGCCACCTATGGCAGCAACAATGGTTTTGGCTGGAAGCTAAATGACATCGTCGGGGCCCAGGTCATTTCAGTTCCTGCCAGTGGGATTATCAATAACGCTCGTCAGGCAACATTTTTGTTTATGGGCATCGTCGTTTCAGCCTTTGCCGTGGCGATGCTGGTGATCAACTGGCTGCTCAAGCAAACGGTGGTACGCCCGTTAAATCGCATCGCTAAGGTGGCAAATGAAGTCAGCATGGGCGATATGGATGCTAACTTTGAGCAGACCTCAAAGGATGAAATTGGCAACTTAGCGGAAGCCTTTAATCGGATGAAAACCAGTCTGGTGATGGCAATGAATATGTTAGGACGAGGGGAGTAGGGTGTGATAAAAGGCCTGGATAGCTTCGGGCTGTTTCAGGTGCTTTCCTAGAGATTCAACCAATTGGGAGCGGGAAAGGTTTGACTGTTGGGAGAGGGTTCGCTGCACCAGCAGTGAAGCGATCGGTCCAATTGCTTTGGTTAATTCCAATTCACACTGTTTAACAAATTCGGGATCGATTCCACCTGCCGTCGCAGAACTTGATGGAGACTCGACGGGAGTTGCCTTTAACGGCTGGGGAGTCGCCGCCACTTGATGCTGATGCAAGTTCTCTTCAGAGGCATCCGGTTCACTTTTCAGCAAGCGATGGGCAGCCTCTCGAAAGGGAAATCGCTCCATCTCGGGCAAATGGGTTGCTAACCGATCGACGAGATCCTGATAGCTGCTTGCCTGTTTGAGCGTTTGCTGAAGAATGACCGCCGCGATCGGCCCAATTTTCTCTGTTAGCAACCGTTCCAGCCCTTTCCTCCCATAGTCTGCCAGATCGGGAACTCTAGCCGAAGTTGCGAGTGGCGGTGCTGGTTTGGCAAAGGCAGGAGAGGCGACCCGCTCTGGCTCAGGCAGGGAAGGCTCAGGCAGGGAAGGCCCAGAGTCATCGGACAGAGTAGTCGCTTTTGTACTGGCCGCCAAAACAATTTGATAAATGGGAACCGCTTCCTGAATATGCTTGAGTTCCCGAGGCCCCAGATAGGTTGCCTGCAATGCAAGGCGCTTCTTAACCACATCGTAAACAATTTGTGACAAACAGATTCCGCCCGGTTCTGCTTCCGATTGCAACCGAGCAGCGATGTTGACACCATCCCCCATCACATCGTTATCGCTAACAAAGACATCTCCCAGATGAATCCCAATCCGATGCTGTAGAACGTCTCTGGGGGACAGATCAGCCGCGTATGCAGCAATCTCCTTCTGAATCTCCAGGGCGCAAGCAACCGCCTGCACAGCACTGTGAAAATACATCAAAAGCCCATCACCAGTAAACTTAAGCACCCGACCCTCATACTGCTCACAAATATGGGTCATCAAGTTTACATCTCGCTGCACCAGTCTGAGGGTATTTTCCTCATCCGCAGACATAATGCCGCTAAAATTAACCACGTCAGAAAAAACGATCGCAGCAAGCGTTCGTTGGCCTTGAAGGGATGGTTGTTGATCTGACTCGGGTCCCATGAGCGGTTTCTTCGTCTCCCATGAGATATATGCAGAGAATACCCCACCAATCCCGGAAACACGCCGTCTAAACTCACGAATTCTTGTTGAACCCAAGGGGTACAAGCTCATGAATTCTTCTTATATAGCAGTCCTCAATCAGTTGTGCGTTTGAGAGGCCTTGTGAGAAAGGATTTCAGTGGAATCCTTTCTCACAATCCAAATAGGATCGCTATATCGCCGTCGCTCCATGGATTAGGACAGGTTACAGGGGATTTCGCCGTGAGCGCTTGCCAAACAGTGGCCCCCTGGCTGGAAGCAGTGCCCCCACCCTCCCCTTACTCCCCTATCCTAATCAAGCTGGCGATCGCTATCCCAAATTGTCATTCGTTGGATAGCAGATCTGATTGGTAGAGACATAAGGAACGCGCCAGGATTGGTCAGTAGATCAACACCCTTTTAGCAAGGTATGGGCAGTATCCTATCATCTGCATTCATCCCAATTGGGAAAATTTGTCCCCCTTCCCACCCCACCCAAGCTTCCCCTAGCTAGACAGGACTAATCGTTTGCGGAGAGATTCCGATCGCCGTTTCGCCGTTTCGTTTTTGGGATCAATTGCCAAAGCCTGTTCATAGGACTCCAATGCTTGAGCGGTTAACTGTTTGCGCTCATAGGCATGCCCAATATTGTTCAGAGCGGTTACATAGGTCGGGTCGATTTTTAAGGATTCCTTATACTGGCGAATTGCCAGATCGTATTGCTCTTGGGCAAAGTAGGCAAACCCAAGTGCATTATAAATGGGCGCGCTCTCATCCTCCGTCAACTCCTCTATTTTTAATGCTTTCTGAAAAAGAGAAATCGCTTGGGTATATAGCTTCTTATCCAAGTAGATACTCCCCAGTTCATAGTATTCCGGGGGCGTTCCCTTTTCCTTACTCAGCTTAGATTGCAGCCTATTAAGCGCTTTTTCCATCCTGCGCGTCCTCAAAAGCTGGCGGAACACAGCCAGTGCAGCAACGGACAGCAACCCAAGCAACAGGGAAATATAAATGATTGGCGATGACATATCCATATTGTGTTCGTTCGATAAACCAAAGCGAATGTTAAAACAGGCTCCACAATCAACCTACACCAATTTAGGAGAGAGCTGATGATGAGTTATGGGTAGGAGGCATAAATCTTAAGGCTTCAGGAATGAGCCCAAAATAAACCCGGTCAGTTGTCAAAGCTTCGCATGCGGGCAAGAAACCTGGGTAGGACTGAATGCATCCCTGGCCCATGCGAAGCCCTGACGATCGCAGCAGTTGCCCGACCCAACTCCTACCGCTCACGGCAGCTTCCAAAAATCCGTTCGCTCTTTCAACCAACCTTCCTCCTGCCAGCGAGTCAGGATCTGATTAATCCTTTGCCGCAAATCGTTATATTGGATCCCTTTGGGG
>JBAUTA010000613.1:0-5787 GCA_049581985.1 Kovacikia sp. | reverse complement strand
GTCGTGGGCTACGTAAATGGGAATATCCCCCACGATGTAAATGCCTTGGGAGTTGGCGTATCGCTTCAGGTCAGACCATTGGCGAGAGAATTCAAACTGCAAATATTTTTGGAAGAAAATTTCCCCTGGCAGGCGCATCCGGATTTTTTCCAGCATCTGGCGATCACGGTGGGCCAGATCGGGTTCCCACTGATGCCAGCTTTTGCCACCCTGATCCTGCTTCAGCGCCATAAAGAGGGCATAGTCTTCTAGCCAGTAGGCTTTGTTGTGACAGAATTGGGTGAACTCATCCTTTAGCTCCGTCGAAGCTTTCTCCCTAAAATTTTCGTAGGCTTTTTTCAGCAGCCGTATCTTGGTCTGAATTGCCAGCTCGAAATCAACTTTGTCCTGGGGAAAGTCAGGTAAACCAGCCAGATCCTCGTCATTCAACAACCCCTGGGAACTGAGTAACTCCGGGCTAATCAATAAAGGGTTACCCGCCATGGCGGAATAACACATGTAGGGAGAATTGCCAAAGCCCGTCGGTCCCAAGGGCAAAACCTGCCAGAGTTGCTGACCGCTCTGGGCCAGAAAATCAACGAAGCGGCGAGCGCGAGATCCCAAATCTCCAATTCCAAACCGGCTGGGGAAAGAGGTGGGATGGAGCAAAATACCGCTGACCCGGCAATTAGACAAAGTCGGTTTTGAATTGGGAGAATTCATAGGGCAGGGAATAGGGAATAGGGGTACAGGGTACAAGGTGCAGAGAGAGGAAAATGGATCACTGGTCACTAAATCCCCCGAAAGGGGGCTGTTCAGTGAACACGCCAGAGTTTACTGTAATCTCCTGTCAAACTGTATCATCCAGCAGGGAGAAGATGGTGGGGCATTCACCATGCTCTGGGTGTAAAGTACTAAGAGATTATTACCTCTCTCGCCTTCCCCTGTTCCCTCCCCGATGACCTGTGTCTTACCGTAATCCTGCTCCTACCGTCGATATCATTATTGAACTAGTGGATCGTCCTCACCGCCCGATCGTGCTGATTGAGCGGCTGAATTCTCCCTATGGCTGGGCAATTCCAGGGGGATTTGTGGATTATGGTGAATCGGTGGAAACGGCTGCTGCAAGAGAAGCGGAGGAAGAAACGGGGTTGCAGGTGAGTTTGATCGAACAGTTTCATGTTTATTCCGCTCCCGATCGCGACCCACGCCAGCACACGCTGGGGGTGGTATTTCTCGCCTCAGCCCAGGGAGAACCCAAAGCCGGAGACGATGCCAAAAATCTGGGCATCTTCGAGCCCTGGAATATCCCAATCAACCTCTGTTTCGATCACAACCAAATTCTGAGAGACTATTTTTGTTATCGGAATTATGGAATTAGACCTCGATTGGCATAAGGGGGTGTTTGAAAAGTCCTACTGTAAATAGCAAATCCTACGATCCCCCTAAATCCCCCTTAAAAAGGAGGACTTTTAGCCTGTTTCCCCCCTTTTAGGGCTAGGGGGGATCGCTGAGTGTTTAGCATCACAGTTCTGAGCCTTTAAAACACCCTCTATAGCCCTTTTCAAGGGTGTGAGGTACAGTGAGGGTGCTTCGCGCCCCACTATACCTCACATTTCTGTACTTCACCCAAGTGCAAACCGCTATAAGGGGGCAGGGGCTGGATAAACCATAGGGGATAGACTTCACACCCCCAATCCTTTTTTGTTTAATTGCACCCAGCTACGTAGTCTCTAGCCTGCATCTTTTTGGTTTTTAGTCTTTGGTCTGCATCCTTCATCCTTTATTCTTGTTCTCCCTATGTCTCGCAAAGTTATCCGCACCGATCGCGCTCCTGCTCCCGTTGGTCCCTATAATCAGGCGATCGCAGCCAACGGCGAACTGATTTTTGTGGCTGGACAGATCCCGCTGGATCCGGAAACGGGGGCGATCGTTGGGGAGGATGTGGCGCAGCAGACAGAGCAGGTCATGGCTAACCTGAAAGCAATTTTAGAAGCGGCAGGCGCGACGATCGAGGATGTGGTGAAAACCAGTGTCTTCCTCTCGGACATGAATAACTTTGCCGCCATGAATGCCGTTTATGCCCACTATTTTGCTGAAGCAACGGCTCCTGCCCGTGCCTGTGTGGAAGTTTCGCGCCTACCAAAAGACGTTTTGGTGGAAATTGAGTGTATTGCGATGATTATTTGAGCAGAAGCCAGCAGAGTCAGGTATGGGGGCGAGGTCCTCTACCCACCGTACTGCCATCCCGTGCTTTCTAAGAGGAGGGGGTCGCCATCCCGATGTACCCCTGCGGTGATGACCTCTCCGACAAATACGGTATGGTCACCCTTTTCAACAGAGCCAACAACCTGACATTCGACATAGCCCAGAGTGTCGGAAATAATCGGACAACCCGTTTCTCCCAGATAGAAATCCACGTCTTCAAACTTGTTGCCCACCCGCCGCTGGGGTTTGAAAAACTTTTGAGCCAGTTCCTTTTGTTCTGCTGCCAGAATGCTGAGGGCAAATACGCCACTGGCTTTGATCATGGCGTTGGACCTGGAGTCTTGCTTGACACAGTTGACCACGAGGGGGGGGGTAAAGGAACCCTGCATCACCCAACTGGCGGTGAAGCCATTGACCTCATCCCCATCTTTGACGCCGCAGATATAAAGACCGTGAGGAATTTTCCGCAGCATGGTTTTCTTAGCTTGTTCGTCTAGCAACGGTTAACCACCTGATTTGAAACAACTACATTGTTCAGTTTATCCAAGAAATAGCCATTCGCTATTGATCGCCAGCTTGATCAAGCCAGGGGTTAGGCGCACCGTTCAGTTGCGGTATTCAGTTGAGACGTTCAATTAAGGTTTCCCGTTAAGGTGTTCAGTTGAGAGGGACACGTCGCGCTGCTGCCCCTGCCCCTGCACTCTAGCCTGACCAATAGAACAATCTAACCCTTTATGCCAGTTCGGCCTGATATACAGTCTGCAAAAAATTGATCAGCCAATCTTTGACATGGTAAGTTGCTCGGCAGTCGTCTTCGTTGTACGTGAGGATTGAATCCAGATAGGTGCGATCGCCCGTTGCCTGCCATTGGGCATACCAGTAAATCGATTGAGCCCCGTTAGCCGTGGAGTCGCGCCAGTCAAACCCAAGCCAGCGGGCGATCGGTTTGAGGGCATAGCTTTCTACGGGCAGGGTGACTAAACGGGTGACCCGCTCGTGCAGATCGACGAAGCGGGTCAATAGGGGGGTAATTCGGTGGGAGGGAGTGTTGTAAAGCTTGGCCAGTCGCTCAACCGTTTGCACCTCAAAGGGACAGAAATGGAAGATAGGAGCAGTGGGGTAAGTCCAGACTAGATCCAGAAACTCCTGCCAGACTGCGGGTTCATGGTCTGAGCGTTCTGCCAGAAAGGAATGGAAGGTTTCCGTCTTGGCCTGCCGATCGATGACTAAGACCCCATGCAGATAGACCAGATTGAGGGCAGGCTCGGCTTCAATGTCAAAGTAAAGCTCAACCGGGGCAGTAGGAAGTTCCGCAGTTGCCAGACAGGAGTGGGTTGGTCGGGTAGACAGACTTGGACGACTGGTTGGTAGTCGGTTGGAGTGGGAATCTGTCCCGCCTTCAATGGGTAATGCCCGATTTTGTAGGGTAGAGCGAGCTTGACGCACTAATTTATGAGCAGCTTCTCGACCAAAGCCTGGTAAGGGTTCGAGTTGGGCGGGATTGGTGTCAGCCAGAGATTTGACGGTTGTCAGATTGAGGGCTTGCAGTTGGAGATAGCGAGTGGGCGTAACCCCAGGCAAAAGGGACAAATGCTGCTCTGCTTTGGCGACCGCATAGCAATGACTAAACCAGTGGCAAAGGCTACAGCGGTTGCGAGAGATGAAGACCTCTGGCTCCTGAGAATGGGATAGGGTTTGAATACATTCCTCCAAAATCTCCTGCATCCGGGGCAGCACTTCCCACAGATCTACGGCATACAGCCCGCGTTCCCGTAGCAGTAGCCAGACCGTTTCGGGCCAGGCTCCCTGTACCTGGGACAGCACATAGACATGATAGGCAGCCGTGATTTGATATTCTAGTTTGGGGCGTTTGCCCAGTTTGATTTCCGTTGGGACGTAAAGCCAATCGCCAAAGATAGATTGACCTGCTTGTTTCACCAGCAAATCAGGATTACTCACCAACCTGACCCCGGAGGCTTCCTCCAGCAGCAGCGCTCCTTGATAGATGCGTTCCGTTCCCTGCTGCATCAGTGCTAACGTTGCCTCTGCCCCCTTTTGCCAATCCCTAGCGGCATAGAACGGCTGGTGAAATGCATGCTCTGATATGACTGACTGCTGATTTACCTGACTATCCTGCATGAGCTTGAGCAGGTAGTCATTCGGTGGATCCCGTCGATCCAAATTGCCATACTTATCTAAAAACGCCCGTCGGCTACAGCGTTGATAGTTCAGCAACAAGTCGGCATCAATTAACATGCGGTTGGGCTGACGGGAGATTGGGCGTTTGGCACAAGCTTTTTGCGATGGCTGCTTGCATAAATGCTAACAGCTAACGGCTTAATTCGACACTTCTTCCATCTCAATGACGTTACCATCGTAGTCTTTGACAAGAAATTTAAGGGGTTTCTCCTGGCGGATTTTGTACTTTAAGCCGCGTGTTTGAACCCGCAATAGGATTTGTTCCAGGCAGTCGTGATCAAAGGACACGTGACGCTGCCGATTTTTGTCTCCCAGACTAGCACCGATAATAATGTGCAGCTGGGTATTCTTCTTTAACTGATACCACAATCCTTCTGGGTTACTGGCAGACCGGATGGTGGAACGGCCAATGGCTGGGGTTGTATAGAGCGGGTCGATCGCTGCCGTGCCCAGGGTTTGCTCGTAGTTATAGTAATAGTGCAACGGCACTTCCGCCGCTGGCAGTTCCAGGAATCCTTCATAAAGCTGACGGGCAAGTTCCAGGTCAGAAACCATGACCGTATAGACCTTAGGAGCACTGGTGAGAAACATCCACATGGCAACCGCGTATGCCCCCAGCAGCATCACCATAATTCCCTGGGTGGAAAATAGGGTGTCGAGACCAGAAAGAAATGCCCCCATCAGGGGGAACGGGGATGGAAGTAGCATCAGGAAAGGATTAATGTCCAGGATCATGAATTATTTTGAGCAGAGTATTTCTAAAATTACATGGATTTAGCAGGGTTAGCTGGCGAAAACCCTTTGTTAAGCAATCTAAGTTAAGCATCTAATAAGCAATCTAACCCAGATAGCCCTAATTGGGAAAGAATGGAGAGTTCTAGAGTGATGACGGGTGGGTGAGAGGATGCCCCCATTCTCCCATAGTGCAAAATTTAGTGTTTGCAACCCTAGCTTCTCAAGCTCCTGAATTTTCCAGCCCGCCCCCTGACCTCTGACCTATTCTATCGCTATCGCCAGTTTGATTAGGACAGAGGATTAAGGGGGAGTGGGGGCGTTGCCCCCAGCCAGGGGTTTCCCCCCTGCACCCCGTCCTAACTGAGGATTCAAGGGGGAGTGGGGGCGTTGTCCCCAGCCAGCTTTCGACCTGAGCGCTCAAGCCGAAGGGGGTTTCCCCCCTGCACCCCGTCCTAACTAATAGAGTTACGGCTATGTCAAGAAGCGTTGGGGGTGACTTCGATAGGAGCGGCGAGGCGATCGGGGGAGAGGAATGGAGATTTTTTTGGGGCTCCCTGGCTCCAACGGATTACTAATTTTTTAAGAAATCGTGCCAATTTTCAAAAACCGCTTATATATTTAAAGGTCACTCTTTCCTCTTGCACCCTCACATTTGGTGATCCAGGC